>NZ_DCOI01000017.1:56610-118837 GCF_002322895.1 Empedobacter sp. UBA1574
AAAATGCACAACGGGTATTCTTAATTAATTTTTTGAGCAACGTAATCACTTTCGTTTCCTAAACGATCAACAGCTTTTAGTGCAACTGCCGTTAAACTTTTACCATCTTTATGTTTCAAAATTGTTTGGTTTGTTTTGGTTTTATCCAAAATAGATGTTTCCCAATCGTTGTTGTAACGTGTATATAAAATCCATTTCGAAACATTCGAATTCATTTTATAATCATTCCAATTCATCACAACTTCTGATGCTTTTGCATTTACAGACAAACTTGGTTTTGCCAAACGATCTGCCTTAATCCAATTCATAGTTGGCACCAAAGCTTTAGCTTTGTATGGGCCTTCTTTTAGATAACTCAACATCGAAGGATTTTTCGTTAATCCAGCAATACTCCAGTGAATAACACCCACATTGTTTTGCAAAATCTCACCAGCCATTTTTACCTGATTTTTAATCTCAGTTGTTCTATCCGAAACCTTAACTTCTACAGTATTCAAACCTGGCCAAAGATGACGATTATGTGTATTTTCTGATTTCCACCATTCTAATAATTTAGGAAAACTTTGTCCTGTCGAATTAATTGGCCAATATAATTGTGGTGAAAAATAATCAACCCAACCTTTGTTCAACCATAATTTTGCATCTGCGTACAATTCATCATATTGCGAAGAACCTGTAATTCCAGAAGGATAACCTGGTTTCCAAATTCCAAAAGGACTAATTCCAAATTTAACGAAAGGTTTTTCTGCTTTGATTTCTTTATAAATACGCTCAATAATTGTATTCACATTTTGACGACGCCAATCTGCTCTCGACAACATTCCTCCATTATTCTTGTAAACATTCCAAGTTGAATTATCTGGAAAGTCTGCACCACCATTATACGATGCATATGGATAGAAATAATCATCAAAATGAACACCATCAATATCATAACGCGAAACGATATCACGAACAACTTCCGAAACGTGATCTTGCGTTTTTTTGTCAGCAGGATCAAACCAATACATACCATTCTTCAATCTGACCACATTACTTGGCGACCTTTTCACCATCGACTCACTTGTCACCGGCCCTCCACTACTGTGATGCGCTCTGTAAGGATTTAACCAAACATGCAACTCAATTCCACGTTTGTGCGCTTCTTCCACCCAAAACTCTAACGGGTCATAATATGGAGAAGGCGCTTTTCCTTCTTCTCCAGTTAAGAAGTAAGACCAAGGTTCAAAATTACTTTTGTACAAAGCATCTGCCGCTGGACGAACCTGAAAAATAACTGCATTAAAATTGTTTGCTTCTAACATATCCAACAACTTTATCGCTTCATCTTTTTGTTGCGTTGTCGTTAAATCTTTTTTAGAAGGCCAGTTAATATTTGCAACAGAAGCTACCCAAGCCGCTCGGAACTCACGATTTACTTCTGGTAATTTCACTGTAAAAACTTCATCTTTCTTATTCGAAATTTCAGTTTTTGATGTAGTAAGAATAGTTGTTTGCGTAGATTCTACAGGTTTTATAGGCTGCTTAGATTCTACTTTTTTATAAACTATTTTTTTCGAATTTTTATTTGAAGCACACGAAGATAAGCCAATTGTAGCTATTCCGAAACACATCAAAATATATTTAAAATTAATATTCATTCGTTGAAATATGTATTTTTAACGTTACAAAATTAGTAATAAAGCTTTATTAATCCAGATTTTATCAAATATTTAGGATATCTAGATTTTACTTCTCTATTAAATTTACAAAATTTTTAGCTTCAAAAAGTATTATATAAATTTTATTCTTTACATTTTTGTACTCGCCTATAATAGATAAAAATATGTTTCTAATTATATGTTATGGCGTATTGATTATTTGTGTGAATGTTATTTTACAATCAACTGTCACTGTTTATTCGCTAAAATATCTACATAAATTTAATCTCAAAAAACAACATTTAACGTTTAGTCAAGTAATTTGGCAAATGGCATTATCTGTTTCTTTGCTTACTTTGTTACATGGCGCACAATATACAATTTGGGCGGCTACTTTTTATTTCAATCCAAATATTGACAATTTGTATAGTTTTCAAGAAGCAATCTATTTTTCATTAATCACATTTACAACCGTTGGTTATGGTGTTGTTGTGATTGATAGTGAATGGAAAATCATGGCTGGATTAGAAGCTATAAACGGAATTATGATGGTTGGCTGGTCAACTGCGTTGATGTTTTCTTACTTACAAATTATCTTAAAAAAGAATATTTCTGAATAAAAAAATCCCTTCAAAAATTTTTGAAGGGATTTTTAATTAATATTTATTTTTTTCCAAATTAACTTTCAATTCTTTGTAATAATCTGGCGCATTTGCATCTTTTTCTAAAGCTGTATTGACCCATTTCAACGCTTGATTTCGATCCAATTTATTCGAATAATAGAAGTTTGCCGAATTGTAAAAATCTCTTGCAGAAGAATTTTCGTTCAATTGATCTCCAATCATTTTTAAAACTTCGTTAATTGTATTCGTTTCAATATCCAAAACAACCGTTGTGTTATCCCAAGCTAATACCAAATTCGCTGATTTTTGCGTCACATTTGTAAAACGAATCTCAAACGTTTCTGTCTTATTGTTCATCGATTTTGTTGACGGAGCTTTCACTTTCAAAGCGATATTCGACTCCTTCCACTCTTTCGGATTTCCCCAGTTTTTCGTGTCTTTGTAAAAAATTACCTCCCACTCCTCTTTATTCGGAATGCTATACAACGCATATTCGCCAGCAGCCAACTCTTGTCCATTCACTTTGATTGGTTTATCAAATTTGATGACCGTATTTTCATTCGCACCAGTTCGCCAAACTTCTCCATTCGGTACCAATTTTCCAAATACTTTTCTTCCGTTTACATTTGGTCGATTATATTCAACTTCAAATTCTGTTAAACCTACTTTTTGTTCAACTTCAGCATGAGAACTTACCGCGGGAAATTTCATTTGAGCAAAAGCACAACTTCCTATTAACAAAGCTAAAACTGTTGATGTTATTTTCATATAATTATTTCTTATTCTTTATTTTATCTGTTTTTTTATCGTATCCATACGGACAATGTTTGCATCCACTTTTACAACAATACCCTCTTTTTTTTAGATATTGTTCAGTAAATATTCTGAAACCTTCTGGAGATAAATAATAATCTCCTTCTTCAAACTTTTTCATTTCTAACGCTGTGAATTTACAACTTTTATCTATAAACTATCATTAATTTTGGTATGATAATTATTTGCGAAACTTCTTCTAAATTTACGCTTTTTAACGCTTTTTAAATCAATATCTTTTCAGATTGATTAATTTTGCAATAAAATCGAATTACCTAAATCATGTTTGTAGTTGTTTTGCGTCATTTATTCCGAAAGAATTTTATTGGAATTACCATTTTTCCTTTCATTTTTTTGAGAGATAAAAAACTGAAAAATGATGAAGTTTTAATCAATCACGAAACCATTCATATCATTCAACAACTCGAACTTTTGGTCGTTTTTTTCTATCCTTTTTATTTTATTGAATATGCCATTCGATTGATTCAATATCGCGATCAACACAAAGCATATCGCAATATTAGTTTTGAGCGTGAAGCTTATGCAAACGAACACAATTTGAATTATTTAAAAAAACGAAAATTTTATAATTTTCTAAAATATATCTAAATGATTTGGAACGATTTTAAAGCTCAAATTCAAAACATTGACATCAAACATTTAACTTCTCAAAATATTCAACTTTCTATATTAAGAGAAGATTTGATTCATCCAGAAATCTCTGGAAACAAATACCGAAAACTGAAATATAATTTTATTGAAGCTGAAAAACTTGGTTTCAAGAAATTGATAACATTTGGTGGCGCTTTTTCCAATCATATTGCAGCAACGGCGGCAGCTGGTCAACTTCATCATTTCGAAACTATCGGTATAATTCGTGGAGAAGAATTAAGTGATAAAATCGATGAAAATCCTACGTTACGTTTTGCTCAAAAATGTGGAATGCAATTGCATTTTATTTCCAGAGAAGATTATCGAAAAAAAGATGAAGTAGAATTTATTAATCATTTAAATACTAAATATCCAAACACTTACGTTATTCCAGAAGGAGGTACAAATGATTTTGCGATAAAAGGTTGCGAAGAAATTTTGTACGATGATTGTTTCGAATATGATTTTATTGCTTCGGCAATCGGAACTTGTGGAACAATTGCTGGATTGATTGAAAGCTCGAAACCTCATCAAACAGTTTTAGGTTTTCCGAGTTTAAAGGGAGATTTTATCCAAAATGAAATCGAAAAATTGACAAATAAAACGAATTTCACTATTTTTAATGATTATCATTTTGGCGGATATGGGAAAGTTTCGGATGAATTAATTACTTTTGTAAATGATTTCAAGCGAATTAACCATATTCAATTGGATCCTATTTACACTGGAAAAATGGTTTTTGGTATTTTTCAATTAATTAAAAATCATTATTTTAGTGATAATTCTAAAATTCTTTTGGTTCATACAGGCGGATTGCAAGGAATTGAAGGAATGAACAAACTTTTAAAGAAGAAGAACAAAAATATTATAGAATGAAAAAATTGTTATACATTTTTAGCTTAGTGTTGTCGATTTCGACGCAAGCACAAGAAAGTAGAGACATAACTTACATTCGAAAACATGCTATTTTAGCTGTTGAAGAAATGCAACTTTACAAAGTTCCAGCAAGTATTACGTTAGCACAAGGATTATTGGAAACTGGAGGCGGACAAAGTAAATTAGCCGATCAAGCCAATAATCATTTTGGAATAAAATGTAAAGGTCCTGAAGAATGGTCGTTGGATAAACCTCGTATTTATCACGATGATGATTCGAAAGGAGAATGTTTTAGAAAATATTCTTCAGTTGAAGAAAGTTATAGAGATCATTCTAAATTTTTGGCTTTAAGACCTTATTACAAAGCTTTATTTTTCTTAGATCCGACAGATTATAACGCTTGGGCAAATGGTCTGAAAAAATCTGGTTATGCAACTGATCCAAAATATGCTTCAAAATTAATTTCGAGAATTGAGAAATATAATTTAGATCAATTTGATAAGATTTCTCCAGAAGAAGTTTATACAAAATTGTATACATTATACAACAATCAGGATGATATGATGATGGCAAATAATTCATCGAAATCTAAAACGAAGAAAGAATCTAAAACAATCAAAGAAGAAATTGCATTAGCGTCTTATCAACCAAATAATAATAGTATAGAGAAAAATGAGCCTAGTGTAAATAACAAAACAATTGCTTACGAAACTCGTCCTCAAAATCCTACAACTCGCATTAAAAATCACAAGAATAATATTCCTTATATTGTTGCTCAAGCGGGAGAAACAATTGCAACTATTTCTAAAACATACAACAAAGTTCCTTCGGATATTGCGAATTTCAATGAAATACAAATGGGTTCTAAATTGAAAGATGGACAAATTGTATTTTTCGGAAAAAAGAAAACAAAAGGTTCTGATTATTCATACAAAGTACAAGAAGGTGATGATATGTACACGATTTCGCAACGTTTTGGTGTAAAAGTAAACAACCTATATAAACTAAATCGTATGGAACCAGGTGAACAACCTAAAATTGGTCAACGTATTAATTTGAAAACAAAAGTTAGAGCATAATGAGCTCAATAATAAAAAAAAGCTTCCAAATGGAAGCTTTTTTTATTTCATCATTTTGAGAATATCAACCAATTGTTGATTGATTCCTCCTGTTTGATAATCCATCGGTGCAGGCGCGCGATCAATCATAATATTTCCTTCTTTGTCTAAAATAATAAAAGTCGGAATGTATTCTATCTTATAATCAAAGCCAAAGTTATCTTCTCTTCCTGCAAATAACTGTACACCAGACATCTGATTTTCTCTCACCATTTTTTCCCAAATTGGCTTATCTTCTAATTTATCCAAAGAAACACTTACAAAATGAATTGGTGCATTATGAAATTGTTTTTCCAATTCTTTCATAAAAGGAATTTGAACTTTGCAAGGTCCACACCATGTTGCCCAAATATCCATGTAGACATATTTTCCTTTGAAATCTGATAAGTCAAATCGTTTTCCATTGATATCAGCCAAAGAAAAATCTGGTGCTTTTATCAATTCTTTCGGAATTTCTGATTCTGGTGATTCTTTTTTTGCAACAGAATCAATCTTTTCTATTTCAGCAGATTCTTCAATTTTTTGTTCGGATTTATTACAACTAAAAAATGTAAAAAACATTGATAGTAATAGTAGTTTCGTTTTCATTTTATTTTTCAAATAAGTATTAAAAAACTTGATAATATCTATAAGTCTTTCGTCAAAAATAAACATTTAAACGTTAGCAATTTCATAAAATACCTCAATTCACTTGACAAAGGGGTATCTGACATCGTATATTTGCAAAAAATTGTACAATTATGAAAATGAAAACCTCCGATTTCGACTTTACTTTACCTGAAGAACTTTTAGCAGATCGCCCTTCTGAAAACAGAGACGAAGCTCGCTTAATGGTTGTTCACCGTGACACCGGAGAAATTGAACATAGACAATTTAAAGATCTTATCGAGTATTTCGACGAAGGAGATGTAATGATTCGTAACAATACGAAAGTTTTCCCTGCTCGTTTGATGGGTAACAAAGAGAAAACTGGTGCTCAAATCGAAGTTTTCTTGCTAAGAGAATTAGATGCTGAGACTCGTTTATGGGATGTTTTGGTTGATCCAGCGCGTAAAATTCGTATCGGAAATAAATTATTCTTCGATAATGATGATACATTAGTTGCAGAGGTTGTTGACAATACAACTTCTCGTGGACGTACTTTACGTTTCTTATTTGATGGATCTTACGAAGAATTCCGTGCAAAATTGAAAGAATTAGGAGAAACTCCACTTCCAAAATATATTTTACGTGATGTTGAACCAGAAGATGCAGAGCGTTACCAAACAATTTATGCAAAACACGAAGGAGCTGTTGCTGCACCAACAGCTGGTTTACACTTTTCTAAACACTTATTAAAACGTTTAGAAATTAAAGGTGTTGATTTTGCTGAATTAACATTACACATTGGTTTAGGAACTTTTCAAGCTGTAGAGGTTGAAGATTTATCTAAACACAAAATGGAGTCTGAGCAAGTTATTATTCCTCAAGAATCTGCTGATCTTGTAAATCGTGCAATTGACGAGAAGAAAAAAGTTTGTGCTATTGGTACAACTTCTATGCGTTCTATCGAATCTTCTGTTTCTGCAGATGGTCATTTAAATGCATTTGATGGTTGGACGAACAAATTTATTCACCCACCATACGATTTCTCTATTGCAAATTGTATGATTACAAACTTCCACACACCAAAATCTACATTAATCATGATGATTTCTGCGTTTGCTGGACACGATTTAACAATGAAAGCATACAACGAAGCTGTAAAAGAAGGATACAAATTCTACTCTTACGGAGATGCAATGTTAATCTTATAAGACAAGTTTGAGTACAACAAAAAAAGATATACGAAAGCTTTCACAAGCTGAGATTGAAGATTATTTCAAAGAGATTGGAGAAAAATCATTCCGCGCAAAACAAGTGTACGAATGGTTATGGAAAAAGAATGCGCATCAATTTGATGACATGACGAATATCTCAAAAGCTCTACGTGAGCAATTGGGAGAATCTTTCCAAATTCAACCTGTTGAAGTTGATCTTCTACAAAAATCTAACGACGGAACCATCAAGAATGCGGTTAAACTTCATGATGGTAACGTTGTGGAATCTGTTTTAATTCCGACTGATTCTCGCACAACTGCATGCGTTTCTTCGCAAGTTGGTTGTAGCTTGGATTGTACTTTTTGTGCAACAGCGCAATTAAAACGTATGCGTAACTTAACAGCTGCCGAAATCGTCGATCAAGTTGTGATTATCGATGAAGAAAGTAAACGTTATTTCAATCGTCCTTTAAGCAATATCGTATTTATGGGAATGGGAGAACCTTTGTTAAATTATAACGAAGTAATTTCTGCCATCAAAAAAATCACATTGCCAGAAGGACTAGGAATGGCTCCAAGACGAATTACAGTTTCTACTTCGGGAATTCCTAAAATGATTGAAAAACTGGCTGACGAAGATTTACGTGTTAACCTTGCGGTATCTTTACATTCGGCTCGAGAAGAAGTTCGTAATGTGATTATGCCTTTTTCTGTTAAATTTCCGTTGACGGATTTAATGGATAGTCTTCAATATTGGTACCAACAAACAGGTTTACGAATTACGTTCGAATATATTGTTTGGGGCGGTGTTAATGATAAAAAAGAAGATATCGATGCATTGGTAAAATTCTGTCGAAAAATTCCTTCTAAAGTGAATATTATCGAATATAATTCGATTGATGACGGAATCTACAAACAAGCATCAGAAGAAGCAGTTAACAATTATATCAAAGCTTTAGAATCCAACAATATTGTGGTAAATGTACGTCGTAGTCGCGGAAAAGATATTGATGCAGCTTGCGGACAATTAGCCAATAAAACTGGAAATGATTAAAACATAATCAAATGAAATATTTAGCCATATTTTTATTTTTGATTCTGACTAAATTCTCTTTCGCGCAAATAGTAGAAAACATCGATACAATTTCTATTGATGATTATAAAATGGAAAGTATCAACTTACCGCCTACTTTGAACGAAATTTCGACTTTAGAATATGAAAAAGAAGATAAAAATGTGGCTTCTTTTTGGGGTTTAAACGATTCTGATTCCAAACCAGAATTGTATCGTTTTGATGCAAAAACAGGTAAAATTATCAATACTATTTTCATCACAAATGCTCCAAATATCGATTGGGAAGAAATGTCTTCGGATGATAATCGAATTTATTTTGCTGATTTTGGAAATAATTTGGGCAAACGAAAAGATTTAGCCATTTATTTTATCCAGAAATCAAACATCGATTATTCAAAATCTTATCAGCAATTAAAAGCTGAAAAAATAGAATTTTATTATCCAGATCAAGAAACTTTTCAGTTCAAAAATATGACGACAAATTGGGACGCAGAAGCATTTTTTGTCTACCAAAATCAATTGCATATTTTTACAAAAGAATGGTCAAATATGTCAACGTCTCATTATGTTGTTCCTATTGACTCTTCTAAAAAACACGCAGCCAAAAAGTTAGAAACTTTTCCTACAAATTACGCTGTAACTGCTGCTTATATCGATGCTGATGTAAATAGTTCTACCAAAGGAGTTTATCTGTTAGGCTACACAAAAGAAGCGTTAACGTTTATCAGTTGGTTTGATTTGCCAAAAGATAACAATCAGTTATTCTTCACTTCTCAAGTTAAAAAAATAAGTTTACCTTTGGGCTTCACGACACAGTTGGGACAATTGGAAGGTATTTCAGTTTTGCCAACCGAAAACAAAATTTGTTTTAGCGGAGAGGAATTTAATTATAAAGGATTCTATGCAAAACAGGTTGTACATTGCATCAATAATTTTACGAATTAAAAAACTAAATTTTGGGTAACACGGTAGATTTGATTAAAGCTCCGATCGCGGAGGAAATGAAATTGTTTGAACAGAAATTCTTCGAATCGATGAAGAGTAATGTTTCGCTTCTTGACCGTATTTCCAATTATATCGTGCGTAGAAAAGGAAAACAAATGCGTCCGATGTTTGTATTTTTAACTGCAAAATTAAATGGCGAAGTACAAGAACGTACCTATCGTGCAGCTTCTTTTATCGAGCTTATTCACACCGCAACTTTGGTACACGATGATGTAGTGGATGATAGTACATTGCGTCGTGGTTTCTTTTCACTTAATGCGATTTGGAAGAACAAAGTAGCTATTTTGGTGGGAGATTATTTTTTATCAAAGACCTTAATTATTTCGACTAAAAACAAAGATTTCGATTTACTTGAAGTTGTTTCGGTTGCGATACAGGAAATTTCGGAAGGTGAATTATTGCAAATCGAAAAAGCGCGAAAACTTGATATTACAGAAGATGTATACTTCGAGATTATTCGAATGAAAACGGCAACGCTTATCGCAGCTTGTTGTGAAGCTGGTGCGCGTTCTGTTGGTTGTTCGGAAGAAGTAGCGAAGAAAATGCATCGCTTTGGTGAATTGGTTGGAATTGCCTTTCAGATCAAAGATGATTTGTTTGATTATACCACTTCTAATGCAATTGGAAAGCCTGTCGGAATTGACATCAAAGAACAAAAAATGACGTTACCGTTGATTTATTCAATTAACACAGCGAATGAAAAAGACAAAAAATGGTTAATTAATTCGGTAAAACGTTACAACAATGACAAAAAACGTGTACGCGAAATTATTCAGTATGTGAAAGATCACGGCGGAATTGAGTACACGCAAAAAATGATGAAACAATATAGCCAAGAGGCTTTAGATATACTATACGAATTTCCCGAAAGTGAATTTCGAAATTCATTGGAAACAATGGTGAAATACGTAATCGAAAGAGAAAAATAACAAAAGGACTTCTTATTGAAGTCCTTTTTGTTTTATATTAAGAATTAACATTTCTAAACTCTAGATGCGATATTGAAACAAGTTCAATATAACTTCGATAAATTAAGATCTATTTTCAATAATAAATTAAGGGAGAATTTCAAGTTGAATTCAATTCAGCTTCTCATCACTTTAAAAACTAAATCAACCTCACGACATTACGAATTAAGTCAGCTTGGTTCTAGACACTTTGTTTACAACATAAAAAAGCCATTACAAACCGTAATGACTTTATATTTTGATTAAAACCTTATTTTTAAATGGATTTCTGATAAATATAATCATCCATAATATATCCATTTCCAATGTCAAATGTTTTTGATTCCATATTCTTGAAACCATTTTTCTCATAAAAACGAATTGCTTTCGCATTGTGTTTATTCACCGTTAAATGAACAGCTTTTGCTCCTTTTTCTCGCGCATAATCTACAACTCTATTCAACATCAATTGTCCAATTCCTTTGGTTTGATTAGACTCTTTCAAGTAAATTTTGGATAAGAAAACAGTATTATTTTCATCTAATTTGTAATGCAAATAACCAGACGGAACATTATCAATTTTCAGGATTTCCCAAACATCTCCATTTACAATTCCTTCGTTTACTTTATCAGTATTATACATCATATCAATCATATAATTGATTTGATCTTGTGATAACAAATCCTTGTAACATTCGTTCCAAATCTCATTTGCCAAAGGTTGAACTAAATGAATGTTTTTCTCATTAATAGTGTGAAAATGAGGATAAACGTCCAATTTTACTGGATTTATTTTTTGATTAACTTCTAAATTTTGTAGAATTTCATCTTTACGTTTATCAATTTCGACTTCTAACATTTGCAATGTCCATTTACGCTTTAATGAATTGTAATAAAACATTCCGATACCAATGTATAAAAAGACTTGTACAGCAATTGACACATAATTTTCGGCCAAAAATTTATTCATTTTAAGGCTATTTTCCATCAAATTATCCATAGATGAACTATTAAAATTAACACCGATATCAATAATTCCTGAAGCAAACAATAAAACAAATACAAAAGAAAAAGCAATCTCACCCGCTATGTATAATCCTACTGCTGATAAAACCGTTTTTAATTTATCCTTTTTGAAAAATTTTGCTAAGAAATAGAACTGAAAACTAAATATGATGATTAGAAACACTGTTTATTATTTTTTATGTCTCACAAAAATACGAAAAATATGCCCGCAAACATTTATATTTGTATGAAACATATCAAAACAAAAAGTGATTTATTATGTATAGCGATAAATTTCAAAACTACTTACAAACGCAATTGAATGATTTAGAAGAACAAGGATTATTCAAAAAAGAACGCATCATTGCTTCTCCTCAAAGTGCAGAAATTACATTAGAAAATGGTAAAACATTACTTAATTTTTGTGCGAACAACTATTTAGGATTATCTGATAATAAAGACGTTATCTCAGCTTCTCAAAAAATGTTAGATGACCGCGGATACGGAATGTCTTCGGTTCGTTTTATTTGTGGTACGCAAGATGTACACAAACAATTAGAGAAAAAAATCGCTAATTTCTTAGGAATGGAAGATACGATTTTATATGCTGCTGCTTTTGACGCAAATGGTGGTGTTTTTGAGCCTTTGTTTACAGAAGAAGATGCTATTATTTCTGATGAATTAAACCACGCTTCTATTATTGATGGTGTTCGTTTATGTAAAGCTGCTCGTTATCGTTATAAAAACAATAATATGGCTGATTTAGAGGCTCAATTAATTGTAGCTTCAGAAAAAAATCATCGTTTCAAAATTATTGTAACAGACGGAGTTTTCTCTATGGATGGTATCGTTGCAGACTTAAAAGGTGTTTGTGATTTAGCTGATAAATACGATGCTTTGGTAATGGTTGATGATTCTCACGCAACTGGTTTTATTGGAAAAACTGGACGTGGAACACATGAGCACAACGAAGTAATGGGACGTGTAGACATCATTACATCTACTTTAGGAAAAGCTTTAGGTGGTGCAATGGGTGGATTTACTTCTGGTAAAAAAGAAGTAATCGAAATGTTACGTCAAAAATCTCGTCCATATTTATTCTCTAACTCTTTAGCTCCTGGAATCGTTGGCGCTGCTTTGCAAGTGTTAGAAATGTTAGAAAATGACACAACTTTACGTGATAAAGTAATGTGGAATGCTGAATATTTCCGCAAAGAAATGGTTGCTGCTGGTTTTGATATTCCAGAAGGTGATGCTGCAATTGTACCTGTTATGTTGTATGATGCAAAATTATCTCAAGTAATGGCAGACAAATTATTAGATGAAGGTGTTTATGTAATCGGATTCTTTTTCCCTGTTGTTCCTCGCGACAAAGCACGTATTCGTGTACAATTATCAGCTGCAAATACAAAAGAGCAATTAGATCATACAATTGCTGCTTTTACAAAAGTTGGTAAAGAATTAGGAGTGATTAAATAAGAATTTGTTTTTTCAATATTATATTAGCGACTAAATATTTTTAGTCGCTTTTTTTATATATTTAACTTATGCTTTTCAAAAATAAAACATATCAAATAACGACAAATCTTTCTGATCAAGAAGTTTTTAAAATACTGAATGATAATACAGAAGAAAAAAGAATTCGTTTTTCTAAAAGTAAATATGAATTTGAAGGGATAGTTTATAAAGATCATTTCAATTTGATGAAAACGATTAGCGGACGAAATAGTTTTAATCCTCAAATTATTGGTCATTTCAATACCAACGACAATAAAACCACTATTGTTTACAATTTAGAATTAAACTCTTTTGTTTCAATATTTTTCATTGTTTGGATAAGTATTGTGACTTTATTTTTTATAATCTCACTTTTTCAAATTATTACTAATGGAATTCATAATTTTTTACCTTTAATTTCTATTCCGATGTTATTTTTTGGATTCATATTATATTTTGTTGCTACAAAAATGTCTGAGGATAAAATCACTGAAACTTTTGAAAAATTATTTCAAGAAAAAGTTCAAGAAGTAAAATAATTCAACGCCACGAATTGTCTCTCAAAATCCTTACTTTTACAACAACTCAACGAAAGAAAATTTCAAAATGGCTCAATTCATAGAAAATGTTGTAAAAGATTTAGTCCAAAATCAAAAAAACTTTATCAACACCACTTTAGTTTTACCAGGAAAACGTCCCATGTTATTCTTCAAACAAGAATTTCAGCGTCAAGCGCAAAATATCATTCTTCCACAAATGAAAAGTATCGAAGAATTGATGAGCGAACTTTCTGGTTTAGAAATTATTTCTGGAATTAATCTATGGTTCAAAGCGTATCAAGCCTATAAAAAAATCGTTGACAAGCCTGATTCTTTCGAAGATTTTATCAAATGGGGACCAACTGTTTTGAAAGATTTCGATGATATCGATGCTTCTTTGCAACCTGCGCATAAAGTTTTAGACTATTTGATTTCGGTAGAACGAATTAGTCAATGGGGAGATGGAAAAATTGAGATTGGGAAAAATGAAATCATTCAAAATCACTTAACGTTTTGGGGAATTGTTTCAAAATTATATTTTCAATTACAACAAGATCTGTTGGATTCGAAAGAAGGTTATGCTGGGATGGTTTTTAGAATCGCAAGTGAAAAGGTTGAAGAGATTGTCGAAAACAGAACTTCACATTATGTTTTTGCTGGTTTTAATGCCTTGACAAAAGCAGAACAAGCACTAATTTTTCGATTAGAAAAAGAAAAATTAGCCACTTTATATTGGGATGCAGATAAATATTATTACGAAAATCCGAATCAAGAAGCTGGTTCTTTTCTAAGAAAATACAAAGAAAAAATAAAACCTATCAATTGGGTGGTTGATGAATTTTCGAGACCAAAAAATTTACAGACAATTGGTGTTGCAAAACAAGTTGGACAAGCAAAATATATTGCAGATTTAATTAGAAATCTCAACGAAGATGAGATAAAAAATACCGCGTTGATTTTGGCTGATGAATCTATTTTACCAGCAATTCTCAATTCGTTGCCCGAAAATATCACACATCTCAACATTTCGATGGGAATTCCGTTACGTTCTGTTCCGTTAGCGCAATTTTTCAAATCAATTTTTGAGTTGCAAATGAATCGGGAGAAGTTAGGAAAAGGAACCATGTTTTATTTCAAAAATGTCTTACAAATTCTTGAAAATAAAACATTATCTCTTTTTAGCACAGAAGAAAGTCGAAGATTAATCGGTGATATTCGTTTACAAAATAGAATATTTAATTCTCAAAATTCGATTCAAAATGCCTTAAGAGAATCAATCTTTAAATCTATTTTTCATATTCCGAAAAGCATCACTGAATTTATTCATCATCTAAAAAATTGGACAGACGAATTACTGCATCATCCTTCGATGAACGATTTGTTGACAAAAGAATATTTGTTCTTTTTCAAAAAAGTTTTCAATCAATTGCACGAAAATTTGTTGAGTGTTGATGATATCAAAGATTACAGAACCTTGTTTTTATTGTACAATAAAATCGTTTCTTCCGAGACAATTTCCTTTATTGGAGAGCCTTTGAAAGGTTTACAATTGATGGGATTATTGGAAACTCGTTTATTGAATTTCGATAATATTATCATGACTTCTGTGAATGACGAAATTTTGCCTTTGGGACGACAAAACAATACATTTATTCCGTATGACATTCGCAAACAAATGAAATTGAATACATTTACCGAAAATGATTCGATTTATGCATATCACTTTTATCGTTTGATTCAGCGTGCGAAAAACGCTTATTTCGTGTACGATACCGAAGCTGACGGAATGGGTTCTGGAGAAAAATCTCGCTTTTTGGCTCAAATCAAATTTGAAAGTAATCACGAAGTGAAAGAAACTTTTGCTGCTCCAAGTTTTGTTACAAAACCTTTGAAAGAAATCATTGTTCCTAAAACTGACGAAACAATGGCTAAACTTCAAAATTGGGCTGAATATGGAATTTCACCTTCTTCACTTTCGACATATTTACGCAATCCGTTAGATTTTTATGAACAACGTGTTTTTAATGTAAATGAAGTCGAAGAAGCCGAAGAAATTGTAAGCGCAAGAACGTTAGGAAACATTGTACACGGAGCTTTAGAGGATTTGTACACGCCTTATATTGGACATATTTTGCATGAAAATGATTTCAAAAATATCGAAAAAATAAAAGATAAAACCTTACAAAAACATTTTAGCAAAGAATATAAAGATGGGCATTTAGATAAAGGACCAAATTATTTGATTTATAAAATTGCAGAGCGAATTGTAGATGGCGTTTTGTCTAAAGATACAACTACTGCAAAAGAAAATGAATTTGTTATTCGAGCTTTGGAGAGCAAGCTCGAAGTTGATTTTACACTTACAAATGGCAAAATTGTAAAACTGAAAGGGGTGATTGATAGAATTGATTCTGTCAATAATCAAACTCGAATTATTGATTACAAAACTGGTTATGCGAAAGATATTTCGGTTAAAACCGAAGAAATAGAAACCGTTTACAAAAAAGAAGATAAAGCCAAACAATTGCAATTAATTTTCTATGCTCATTTATTTTATGCAGACAAAAAAAATCTAAATAAAGACATTGAATTGTGTATTTATCCGATCAAATTTCCAAATAAAGATTTAATTAAACTTTCGGTTGATAAAAATACAACCATCGATTATTCGATTGTCGAGAATTCTAACGCGCCAATGTCAACATTAATTGAAGAGATTTTAAATCAAGAAATTCCGTTCAAACAGCCAGAATAGTACACAATACACTATAAAGAAAACCCTTTATAAATACTACATACAAAGGGTTTTATATTTTATTTGGTGTATAAATTGATTTATATTCTTAATAATTTGCTAAAAAATAGTAGTTTTGGAAAAGTTTAAAATCGCATAATGAAAAACAATAAACTTTTTATAGCTATTATTATTGCCCTTCTTATCGGGGTTGCGCTTGGAGGATATGTACATTATAATACCTCGCCAGAATTTATTAAAACATTTTCGACTAACATAAAACTTCTTGGTACTATTTTTATTCGTCTTATTCAGATGATTATTGCGCCTTTAGTTTTCTCAACATTAGTAGTTGGTATTGCTAAAATGGGTGATATGAAAATGGTTGGACGTGTTGGTGGACGTGCAATGGGTTGGTTTATCACAGCTTCACTTACTTCTTTGGTGATTGGTGCTATTGTTATCAATGTAATGAAACCTGGAGAAGGATTGAATATTGAAATCGATTCAAGTTCTGCTCAAGATTTATTAAAAGGTCAAGCTTCGCTTACATTAGAACATTTCATTACACATATGATTCCTAAATCTGTTTTCGAATCATTTGCAACAAATGAAATCTTACAAATCGTTGTTTTCTCTATTTTCTTTGGTGTCGCAATGGCAGCTTATGGAAAAGAAGGCGAAATGATTACGAAAGCGTTAGATAAAATTTCGCATATCGTTTTAATCATGGTTGGATATGTAATGTGGACTGCGCCATTAGGAGTTTTAGGAACTATTTCTGCTGCTATTGCAACGTACGGATTCGGTATATTCTTACTTTATGTTAAATATTTAATCGCCTTCGTAATTGGTATTTTGCTTCTTTGGGCTGTTTTAATTTTGGTTGGATATTTCATCTTAGGAAAACGAGTAATCGACTTATTAAGACACATCAAAGCGCCATTATTAATCGCTTTCTCTACAACTTCATCAGAAGCTGTATTCCCAAAATTAGTTGAAGAATTAGAAAAATTTGGGGCTCAAAAGAAAATTATTTCGTTTACTTTACCGCTCGGATATTCCTTCAATTTAGATGGATCGATGATGTACATGACGTTCGCGTCGCTATTTATCGCGCAGGTTTATGGAATTCACATGCCGATCGAGAAACAAATTTTGATGTTATTAGTCTTAATGCTTACTTCAAAAGGTGTTGCAGGTGTGCCAAGAGCTTCATTAATTGTAGTGGTTGCAACTTGTTCGATGTTTGGAATTCCACCAGAAGGAATCGCATTGATTTTACCAATCGACCATTTCTGTGATATGGCTCGTTCGATGACGAATGTTCTTGGAAATGCTTTATCGACTGTTGCAGTTGATAAATGGGAAGGACACGTCGCAATTGAGCAAACATATACACACGATGATGATCATCACAAAGCTTAAATAAATTGCTTTTCAAAAATATTACAAGAAATGCGACCTGATTAAGGTCGCATTTCTTGTAATAATCTCATTCGTTAACCGATTACAATTCGTTATAGTTAGAGAATTTAGGATGAACAATTCGTTTCCATTCCGGATGTTTCTTGATGTAGGCATATACATAAGGACAATACGGAAACAAAGGATTTTTATGTTCCTCCAAATAAACCAATGTTTTTTCAACCAAAGCAGCAGCAACGCCTTTTCCTCCTAATTCTTCAGGAACTTCGGTATGAATCAATTGATAATATCATCTTCTTCTTTATAATCTATAAAAGCGATGTATCCGTCTACATTCAGCTCAAAACGAAAAGCTGATTCATTTTTTACAACCTGTAAAGGAATTAATTCTTCATTCATATTATTTCTTTTTTTATGACAATAATCCGATAAAAATCTGTTATCAGAATTGATATACATCAAAAAAGCAATCAAAAACTTTGATTGCTTTTTCCTAATACTTTATACTGATTTCAACTCTATTAATGTTATTTCTGGCCAAACACCTACTCTTCCTGGGTAAAAATGATAACCAAATCCGCGATTTACATTGATAATCTTTCCTTCAAAATCATAAAAACCTGCCCATTGCGGATACACATATTGCGCCGGACTCCAACGCAAACCAATTTTCGGAACTTCAATTCCTAATTGCATTCCATGCGTATGTCCAGACAAAGTCAAGTCAAAATGTTTCGGATGATTTTTCAATATCTCATTCCAATGCGAAGGATCATGAGACATCACAATTTTAAAATCTTCTGTATTTACATAATTCGAAGCTGCATCAATATCACCTAATTTCTTAAATCGTGTTCCCCAATTCTGAACGCCAATCAATGCAATTTTTTCACCATTCTTTGTAATAAATCGGTTTTCATTCAATAATAATTTCATTCCAATCTTAGGGAAAATCGCTTTAATTTTCTCAAAATTATCTTGCTTTTCTTCCTCCGTTTTCCAATCCGAATATTCTCCATAATCATGATTTCCTAGCACTGCAAAATTTCCGTGCGGCGCTTGTTTTATTTTAGAAAAAACATCGTACCATTTGTCCATTTCCCAATGAAAATTATTCACAATATCACCCGTAAACAATAGTATATCAAACTCTTGTTGATTAATTAAATCCACTGCATATTCTATTTTCTCACGATTGTCCAAACTTCCCGAATGAATATCCGTTATATGTAAAATCTTGAAACCATCAAACGATTTTGGTAAACGTTGATATGCCAATTTTTTCTTGATTACCTTGAAATTATATTTTCCTAAAGTCATTCCATAAATCAAACTAAAAAAAGGTATTGAAGCTACTATTAATCCAGAAATCATTACAAATTTTCGACGAGAAGGTAAATAAGAATCTTCTTTTGTTTGATGATTTGTTGCACGATTAAATAGCCACCCAAAGCCTCTAAAAATATCTTGAACCAAGAAAAATAGAACCAAAATAATTCGAGGAAAACCAAACAACATAAACAAACCTGTTGCCCACATTGTCGTTTGCGTTTGACCAACATTACGATCAAAAAAGATTAGATTATATCCAAAATTACCCAAAACAAGTAACCACAAAAGCATATTCCCGAAAAGAATATACTTATTTTGAATGAATTTTTTAAAATTATAATACAGGTAAATTTCAAGTACGATTGAAATAATTATTGACGTGATAACACTATAAACAAACATTATTTTATTTGATTTTGAACAAAAATAAAAGAAATCTTTCTAACAGTGATTTATTATTAAATTCTTAACAGAACATTATAAAATTTATAGATGATTCTACACAAAAATTTGCGTGATAAAAACGTAACTTTGTAGCATATTTTTAAGCATAAATTATGAAAAATAGACTACCTGTAACGGTACTTTCTGGATTTCTTGGAAGCGGAAAAACGACACTTCTTAATCATATATTACACAATAAAAAAGGACTAAAAGTAGCAGTTATCGTGAACGATATGGGCGCAGTAAATATTGATGCGCAAATGGTTTCTCGCGAAAATGATTTAATTCAAACGGATGAAAAATTGGTTGAATTAAGCAACGGTTGCGTTTGTTGTGAATTACGAGAAGATTTGATCGTAGAAATAGAGAAGTTGGCACAATCAGGGAAATATGATTATTTGGTTATCGAAAGTTCTGGTATTTCTGATCCAGGTCCTATTGCGCAGTCATTGGATTTTGTTTCGCCAGATGGTAAAATTGATTTGCCAAAAGTTGCGCGTTTAGATACGTTGGTAACTGTAGTTGACGCTTATAATTTCTTCAAAAATTTAGGAACTGATGAAGATGTTTTTGATCGTGGTTTCACAGAAAATAGAGACGATAATCGTCCGATTGTAAATCTTTTAATCGATCAAATTGAATTTTCGAATGTGATTATTCTAAATAAAATGGATTTGGTTGAAGAAGAAACGTTGATGAATATTGAAGCGTTTGTGACAAAATTAAATCCTTCTGCTAAAATAATTCCTGCAAGTTTTTCTCACGTTGAATTAACTGAAATTTTGAATACCAATCTATTCGATTTCGAAAAAATTCAGGATATAGACGCCTGGGTAAAATTATTAGAAGAGCAAGAAAAAGAGGAACATCACCATCACCATCATCACGACCATGATCAAGAATGTGGCGAACATTGTACACACGAACACCACGATCATTTGGAAGAAAAATATGGAATGACTTCTTTTGTTTACAGACAAAAAATTCCATTTCATGCAGAACGTTTTTTAACCTATTTGAATGATAATTTTCCAGCAACAATTTACCGTTCAAAAGGTTTATTTTGGTTAGCAAATCGTCCTGATGAAGCTATTTTCTTGAGTCAAGCTGGTGGTAGTATCCGAATTGATCCTGCGGGGGCTTGGTGGTGCTCGATGCCATATGACGAAAGAATTCAGTTTGCAGCGTATCAATTTAATCAAAAAACGATTGAAGCCAAATGGTCGAAAGAATGGGGAGATCGAATGATAGAACTTGTTTTCATTGGACAAGGTTTGGATAAAGAAAAAGTTACACAAGAATTAAACTCTTGTTTGCTGAATGAGCAAGAAATTGCTGAATGGCAAGCAAAACATAATTAAAATAAAAGAGCCTTATTTCGAATTGAAATAAGGCTCTTCTCTTATCATCCTTGTTCTAAAGATTTAAATAGATTTATTTCATTTATCAAATTCACTTGTTCTTTTCTAAGGCTCGGTTAATTACAAACAGCTATGTTTATCCTATCCCGAGGACTCAGTTGATTGTAAACAGATGTGTTTGTAATAAAATCTTCTTGACAAACATTACAAACAAGTATGTTTGTAATAAAATTTGGAACGGATATTTATATTTTTTGTTTTTGATTGAATGAATAAATCAAGTAAAACAAGAATGGTAAAATAAATATCGAGCCGAGTAATAATGCCCAAGCTAACATATTTATCGTACTCAACGCACCGTAATCTGTTAATAAAGATAATGTTGAACCATCTTTAAATAATACCAAATTTGGAAAATGCGAATAAGTTGCCGCAAATAAAATCATCATCACAATAATTCCTGCGTAAACTTTCAACAAAGAATCCTTCGCTTTATTTAAGGCTGAAAGTAATAATACAATCGAAATTGAAGCAATTGCAATTGCGATATAACCGTAAATTTCTGATGTTATCCAACTAAATAATGGAATGTTTTTCCAAAGTGAAACTGCAAATACCAATGCACCAGCAACAAAAATTAAAGCTGTATAAAGCTTCGCACGTTTTCTTAAAATCACTTTATCTTCTTCGTTTTTAACAGTTTGAATTGAATAAACCGAAGCCAAGAAAGCACAAATCACAACAGTAAAAATTCCAACTGAAAAATTAAACCAACTTAGCCACGAAAATATATATGCATCTTGAAACGAAAATGCATTATCATCAATACTTCCTGAAACGATAGATCCTGCAATTATTCCCAAAAACAAAGGCGTCACAACACTTGAATAGGTAAAAATGACATCGTACAGATTGTGCCATTTATCATTGATTGCATCATAATTTCTAAACGTAAACGATGTTCCACGCGCTATGATTCCTAACAACATAATCACTAACGGAATATGTAAATAATTAGAAACATCTGCATAAACCTTAGGAAAACCGACAAACAAAATTACAATGGCAATGATTAACCACATATGATTTGCTTCCCAAATAGGTCCAATCGAATTGTACATAATCTTCTGCGTACGTTTTTTGTAACTCTTTTCAGAGAATAATTCGACAATTCCAGCACCGAAATCTGCTCCACCTAAAATTAAATATAAACAGATGGCAACCCACAAAAATGCTATTACTACGTAAATCATACTTAATGTTTTTCTGGTTTATAATTTGGATCTTCTGGATCGTAAAGCTTCGCAACCATTTGTATTTGTCGATTCATTAAGAACACTAAAATAATGGACAATGTAATGAATACAAACGTGAAAATGTAAAACGAATATTGTATTCCTGGCATTGGCGTGATGGAATCTACCGTTCGCATAATTCCGTAAATAATCCACGGTTGACGACCGACTTCTGTTACCGTCCAACCTGCTTCTAAAGCGATGTATCCGAAAGGTGTCGCAATCATAAACAATTTATAAAACCAGCGTTTTGTTCGCCAATCTTTCTTAAAAAATTGCGCAATCAAATAAATAACAGCTATTCCCATCATCAACATTCCGAATGTTATCATAATCTGAAAAGCATAATGTACAACTGCCACAGGCGGCCATTCATCTTTCGGAAATTCTTCTAGACCTTTTACAGGTGTTTTGAAATCTGAATGAACCAAGAAACTCAATACACCCGGAACTTTTATCGCATATTTAATCTCTTCTTTTGATTCGTCCACTATTCCACCCAAAACAAATGAAGCACTTTCTTCTGTTTTGAAATGCGCTTCCATCGCAGCCAATTTAATCGGTTGACGTTTTGCTACATCTTTCGCCGAAATATCACCACTCAAAGGTGCTAACATTGCTGCTGTAATCGCTAAAACAGAACTAATTTTGAATGCTTCGCGATGAAAATTTACATTCTTACCTTTCAAAATAAGATAAGCATGTAAACCCGCAACCGCAAATCCAGTCGCACAAAAAGCTGCAATTGTCATGTGCAACGCTTGTGAAAACCACGCATCGTTGAACATAGCTTTTACAGGATCTATGTTTAAATATTCGCCATTTATAAAATCGAAACCTGACGGAGAATTCATCCAAGCATTTGCAGCAACAACCAAAATCCCTGAAGCTAAACCACTAATCCCTACAATTACACCACAAATCCAATGAAACCATTTATTGAATTTGTCCCAACCATAAAGGAAAAAACCTAAAGCAATGGCTTCAATAAAAAAAGCTGTTCCTTCTAACGAAAATGGCATTCCGAAAATTGGTCCAGCGTGTTCCATAAATTTAGGAAACAATAATCCTAACTCAAACGAAAGCATTGTACCAGAAACTGCTCCCGTAGCAAATAAAATTGCAACTCCCTTACTCCAAGCTTTGGTTAACCCTTTGTAAATTTCGTTTTTAGTTTTGAGGTATTTGTAGTGAGCGATTGCCATCATAAACGGCATCACCATTCCAACACACGAAAAAACAATGTGAAAGGCAAGCGACATCGCCATTTGACTTCTGGCAGCAATAAAATCGTCCATAAGTAGTTGTTTATAATTTGTTTGTTGGTTAAAGTTACTAAATAAAAAGAGGCAATTCGATTTTGAATTGCCTCTTTTTATATGATTTTGATTATATGTGATTTTCAAAAATTATTCAAATAATCTACATTCGGTATTTGATAAACTTTATTACTATCAAAATTTTTAATTTTATTACCCCTTACCATAATTCTTTTAGTTCCAGACTCTGTTGAAAAAATAATTTGAAAATCTTCATCAAAATTTTTAGAATCTATTTGTTTAGCTTTATTTAAAATAACTAAAAGTTGTTTTATCTGATTGTCATTTAATTGTTTTATTTCTGAAAATTTTCCATTTGAATTACTATCAGGTCTTTCTAATATAACTTCTTTAATTTCATTAATATTAGATGGATAATTTAACCTATCAATATTTGAACATGAAATTATAAATAGAAAAAGTAAAACAATCTTGATATACATCTTAATAAAATTGATTTTCTATTTAGCTGTCGCAGGAACTAACCACTTGAATTGTGGTCCTACTTCAGGAATTACAATACGTTGCGAAATTCTATCCATTCTATCTGGGAATTTCATGATATAATCTCTTGCTTTTTCAGCCTCAGCATTCAATCCAGAGATTTTATCTAATTGCCAAGCTTCAATTAATTTTCGCATAATATCGATGTAATCAAACGCTGTGTACACATTAATGCGTTGCGCTGCATCTGAAAACGCATCAAACAAAGTTCCTCTTTCTTCACCAGAAGCTCTTAAGAAATGCGCTGGCATTACAATTTTAAGTTTGAACATATGTTGAACAGCTAACATCATTTCAGAAGGATCAGCTTCGAAGATACGACGAACGAACTCTGTGTAAGCTAAATGGTGACGCATTTCATCTCCTGCAATAATTTTACACATACGCGATAATTTTTTCGCTCCGTATTTTTTTGCAATTGCTGATACATTATTGTGCGATACATAAGTTGCTAATTCTTGAAAACTTGTGTAAACAAAGTTTTTGTAAGGATCGTGTGCTGTTCCAATGTCGAAACCGTCATTTATCAAATGTTGCGTTGTTACTTCAACCTCGCGCATATTGATACGTCCTGATAAATACAAAAATTTATTCAAAACATCACCGTGACGATTTTCCTCTCCTGTCCAATGGCGAATCCATTTTGCCCAACCATTTTCTAGGTAATTTCCTTCTTCATCTACCACACCGTCCATTTGCATCAACCAAGATTCGTAGGTTGGCAAAGCTTCCTCGGTAATGGTATCACCAATCAATGTAATCCAGAAATCATCTGGCAAATCTTTCGAAAGCTCTTGTAATTCTTTGATTTCGTCAAAAAAAGAATCTGTTTGAGAATTCGGTAAAAAATCTGTTGGTTGCCAAATTTTATCGGCTGGAACTAAGAATTTGTCCATATAAGCATCAATATCTTTCTCAAGAAATTGCATTACTTCCAGGCGAACATTATTTATTGACATATAATTATTTTATGCGGTTATACTACTTTTTACAGTTTTTTCGGTAAGCTCGAATATTTCATCAAACTTATAGTCACTCACTTTTAAGGGTTTATGGTATTGTATCGTTACTTTCGCGCCCAAATACATCGGGAATTTACCCCACTTTTCTATTTCCCACGTATTATTTAGCGTAACGGGAACAACATAAGCGTCTTTAGCATATTTCGTCAAAACTTTCAATCCATTTTCTTTGAAAGCCTTTGGTACTCCATTTTTGCTTCTTGTACCTTCTGGAAAAATAATAGCTGAATAATTATTTTTCTGAATGTATTGCGCTAATTTTTTTATTTCCTCTATTGCTTGTTTTCCGTTCTTACGATCGATTAATGCAGAACCTCCATGCGTTAAATTGTACGATACACTGGGAATTCCTTTTCCCAATTCTATTTTCGAAATAAACTTAGGATGATAATCAGCCAAATCATATTCCAACGGAGAAATATCATACATACTTTGGTGATTACTCACAAAAATCAATGGTACATTTTGTTTCAAATTTTCTCTTCCTTTATAGGTATACGTTGTACCTAAAATTCTTGTCCAAAAAACCAAAAGACCATTCATCACTTTTACACTTTTGTGATGAGCAGCATAACCTCCCAAATTGTAGCACAACCATTGCACAACATGCATTACCAACAACGTTAATCCATAAAAAATATAAAAGATTATAGATAACGGATAACTTAAAATTTTCTTCAACATTAGAAATTTAGACAAATTTAATAAAAAATTATGCTAAGCATAATATATTTTTCTAGGCGATTTACTTTATTAATTTCAAAGTTAACTTTTCTTGATGAGCTTCATCATAAAAAGTAATTTGATTTGATGATTTTACTTTAAAATATGCAGTTTTTTGCAAATTTTGAATCAAATTTTGAGGAATTTCGCAATCAGAATTCACTTGTTTTAAATGATTAAAAATTATAGCTTGATCTATTTTGGTATAATCAGCCGTAATAATTCCGCAAACCGTTTTCATTACCATTTTTTTCGTTGCATCTTCAAAAATAATGTAATCTCCTCCATCATTTATATTCCATTTACCCGACAAATCGCTAATTTCTGAAGTCACAACTTTAGTTTCGGAAACTGTTTTGGTTGGTAAACAACTTGTTAATCCTAAAACAAAAAACAAAAGTATTGCTTGAATTGTATATTTCACGTGGTTTTATTTGTAACGAAGGTAGAAATATTTTGAATATTACGGATTGATTTTTTAAATATTCAATTTTATTAAGAAATTTGTTCTCTAAATAAGAAACAATGGCGAACACAAAGAAAGGAGAAGTTTTTACTGATCAAAATAACATCAAAAAAGTAAAAATAGAACGAAAACCAAGTTTTCCTAAAATCTATATTTTAACCGATGATTCTCAATTCGTGGAAGATGGTTTGTACGAATTAGATTTTTTTGAAACGCCAAGTGTGACTAATTTCAAATCTAAATTGAATCCAACTATTCCTGCAATTAACTTTAAACAATTGAGTGAAAAAGGAAAAGATTTTTTACAATAATATGCTGAAATAATTTTCTCTAAAAACACAATTAAATAACAACACAATATCCATTGTTGAAAAAATAGAATTCTACATTTTTTCTCCTACTTTCCTTCGAGGTTTCTTCGACCGTTGTTCGACGAAAATGCCGTTTCGTCGAACAACGGTCGAAGAATGGTCGAACAACAATCGAACAAACTAAAAAACAACTAAAAATTCATATCGCTCAAAACGATGATAAATAGAGGCATAAAAAAGAATTTTTCTTTTTACTAATTGAATAAATAATGATAGGACAAATACGGACACAAAAAATGTTTTTTTTATAATTATTCTAACTTTTTAGTATCTTTATGAATCTTCGTTTTTTGAAAAATCAATAAAAGACGAAAATTTATTAAAAACTTCCTCCGAAATTAGCACCTTCAAATAGTTTTAAAATTCCAAAAAAAGGAATAAAACTTAAAAGTAATACAAGATATAATTTCCTATTTTTATAGTTAAAAATAATGGATATTACTGAAAAAAGTGGACATAAAATAAAAGACCCAAATCCAGTAATAGCTATAAAATCGAACATAAAATTTTGATTTCTTGCTATTTCAGTTCCATCAATACTATACATAACAATAAAGCATAGAAAGAAGAATATTGTCAATCCTATAAATACTCTTGATATGTTGATTTTGGTTGGCTGATTCATACAATTTATTTGAATAAAAATAAGTAAACTTTACAGAAAGCATCTCACTGAAAATAGTGATTTACAATTTTGCTTAAAATTTGATTGTATTGAAGCAGTAATAAACAAAAAACCCATACTGATAATCAGTATGGGTTTTCTTTAGATTGTGATCCAGTCAGGATTCGAACCTGAGACCTACTGCTTAGAAGGCAGTTGCTCTATCCAGCTGAGCTACTGGACCAATCCAAAATTCTATTACTAAAATTCGTCGGGGTGGCAGGATTCGAACCTGCGACCTCCTGCTCCCAAAGCAGGCGCGATGACCGGGCTACGCTACACCCCGAGTGGTGTTTTATTTCTAGCTTTAAAAAAGCGGAGAGACAGGGACTCGAACCCTGGCATCGGTTTCCCGATGACAGATTAGCAATCTGCTCCATTACCGCTCTGGCACCTCTCCTAACTTTTAAAAATAAGACTGATTAGTCTCATAAAGCGGTTGCAAATATATATTGACTTTTATTGCAAAACAAGTCTTTTTAGAAAAAAAATTAAATTATTTGGCTTAATTTTGGCTATTCAAAAGACTATTTAGAACTAAAAGAATGAATTTTAAAGGATTAGTATTTTCGGCAATTTCTTGTTTTTTTATTTTGGCTAGTTGTGCAACTAAAACAGTTCCACCAAAAACAATTACAAAAGTAATTCGTGACACAGTCATTATCAATTCAAAAACAGATCAACCGGAAATGACTCGAGCTGCAAAACTCGACAAGTACAAGGTGACAACAGATTATTATCCATCTATTTCGCAAGATGAACGTGTACGATTTTTAGTGTTACACTACACAGCAATCAACACAGAGTTATCGTTAAAAGTATTGACTCAGAAAGATGTAAGTGCACATTATTTGGTAAATGATTATGATGACAAAACAATTAATCTTTTAGTTGACGAAACAAAACGTGCATGGCATGCAGGTGTTAGTAGTTGGAAAGGATTGGATAATATAAACTTTTCTTCTATTGGTATCGAAATCGTTAATCTTGGAAACAAAGGAACGGATGCTTATCCAAATTACACGCCTTATCCAGATTATCAAATCAAAAAAGTAGGTGAATTGACACAAGATATTGTAAAACGTTATAATATTTCTCCTTTTAATGTAATTGGGCATTCTGATGTTGCGCCAGGAAGAAAACCAGATCCGGGTCCACTTTTCCCTTGGAAAAAATTATATACAGATTACGGTGTTGGTGCTTGGTACGATGATACAGACAAGTATGTATTTTTGCAACAATATCCTTGGGATACAACAAGTTCCGTTTTTATCACACAAGTGCAAACTGATCTTAAGAAATATGGGTACAACGTTCCTACAAATGGAATGATAGACGCGCAAACAAAAAATGCAATTGTGGCATTTCAGATGCATTTCCGTCCAGAAAAATACGATGGAGTTGTAGATGCTGAAACTTGGGCAATCTTGAAAGCATTAAACAAAAAATATAATCCATAAATCAATTTTGATTTATAGTATGAAACTCCTACGTGTTAGGAGTTTTTTATGGAATAAACTTTCAGTAAAATAATATGAATAAATAGCTTAATTTTCATTAAAAATGGAATTGAGAGTTAAGAAAAATTGAAGTAATTTTATCCAAAATAATATAACATGGCTTTTAAAAGTTTGCGCCCAATTATTTGGACGAAAGATTTACAAAAAACAACAAAATTCTATAAAAAATTAGGATTTAAGATTGCTGATCAAAATGAAGATTGGATTTGGGCTTGCTTGCAAAAAGACGATGTAGAAATTATGTTGGCTTATCCAAATGAAGGAGCAGATTTTGAACGAGCTAATTTCACAGGTTCTTTTTATTTTGTTGTAGACAACGTAGACGAGTTGTGGAATCAAGTAAAAGATGATTGCGAAGTTGTATATGAAATTGAGACCTTTGAATGGGATATGCGCGAGTTTGCAATCTACGACAACAATGGTTATATCTTACAATTTGGACAAGAAATAGAAGTTACATTCGAAGATTAATTATGATCTCAAAACGATATTACAACATTATTTTAGCGATAATTATTCTTATTATTCCAATTGTTTTTTACATGATTATTAACACTATGGTTAGTATAAAATATGAAACCGACGGAGTTGACACTTGTATTTCTACTGTAACAGGAAAAAATCTTTGTTCGCAAATCGATCAACTAAAAGTTACTATTTATATTGACATGATTGTGATGATTTTCTGGTTAGCCTTAAGAAACTTAATCGTAAAAAAATAACTTATGGATTATCATTTCGAAGAAAAATTTGAACAAATTAATTTCTCAGAAAATCAAAATATATCTGGTGAATACGAGAATTGCGAGTTTATAAATTGTGATTTGAATGGATTAGATTTAAGCGATATCAAATTTATTCAATGTCAATTTATCGAATGTAATTTGAGTAATGTAACTTTAGAAAACACAAGCTTTCAGCAAGTTGAGTTTATGAATTGTAAAATGATAGGTTTTAATCTCGAAAATTCGAACAAATTTGGGTTAAGCATTTCATTTGAAAATTGTACGTTAAACGACTCATCTTTTTATGAATTACCGCTAAAAAAGACAAAGTTTAGCAATTGTTCTTTACAAAATGTAGAATTTTCTTTCGCAGATCTTAGTCAAGCTTATTTTATGAATTGTAATTTGGCTCACACCATTTTCTATCAGACCAATTTAAAGCAAGCCAACTTCAAAACGGCTTATAATTTCACGATAAATCCGAATGATAATCAATTGAAAGGCGCGCAGTTTTCCAAAGAAAATTGTGTTGGATTATTAGATTATCTTAGAATTACAATAAATTAAAAAAAGGTTTCGAATAAAATCGAAACCTTTTTTATGCTTTCTACTTATACTATTCTAATCAGAATAAATAATTTCAGATTATATTTTACTAAATCATAACATTTTAGAATAAATTACTTCTATATTTTATCAATTAGTCAATAATTATTTCTTGATTTAATAAATAATAAGATTATTATTGCATCTTTTTTTGATAAATTTTCTGAAATAAATCCAACTCAGATTATCAACTTAAAACTTTTCTTGACATTTTTTAAAGAAATTAAAAAAAATATTAGCGTATTATTTACACTAATAAAATAAAAAAGAAATTCTTTATCAAAAAAAGCATTATTATTATTCAATACATTATTTTAGATAAACTTAAGTCTATTAATTAAGTCAATACAAAATCACAAATAATGTACAACTAACACCATTTATTAAAAAATGAAAAAAATTTTTGTCGCAATTGCTCTACTATCCATTTTTGGAGCCACGGAATTGAAGGCTCAATATGCTTCTGAATATGACGGCGGTTTGGTCGTTAAATTAAATCCAGAAGGAAGTAAATATGTCCGATTTATTCTTTGGGGACAAACTTGGTTTCAGGATTACGAAGGAAAACACGCCAATGATGGATTTTCTATCAAACGAGCGCGCGTTCTTGCTTATTCACAAATCAATGATCGATTTATGATTTTAACACATTTTGGTGCAAATGGAATCTATGATAATAATCTTTCTCCGATGGGAAAAAGTACAGATGTATCGTTTTTCTTGCATGAAATGTTTTTACAATATAAGGTAACAAACAATTTAGCAATTGGTGCTGGAGTTCACAATTTTGGTGGAATTTCTCGTGGAAATGGTCAAGGTTCTATCAATATGTTGACCTTAGATAATAACAGAGCTGACTGGTCAACACTTGGTTTGTCTGATCAATTTTCAAATCATTTGGGAATGTTTGCAAAAGGGCGAATTGGAAAACTGAATTATCGTTTAGCATTAAGTGATGCTATTACTAATACTTTAGATGGAAACTCTTCGACAGTTTTAGAAAACGGACAAGAAAAGTATTTAGGAAAAGCGATACTTGGAGAAGGAAAATATGCGGTTTCAGGATATTTTGATTATCAATTTTTAGATCAAGAATCAAATGCTTTACCTTATCGCGTTGGAACCTATTTAGGAACTAAAAAAGTATTTAACATCGGAGCAGGATTTTTCAATCAAAGTAATGCAATTGTCAAAAAAGAAAATGATAATTTGATTGGAGAAAATGTAACTCATCTTGCTGTTGATGCTTTTTATGATGCGCCAATCGGAAAATCTTCTTCGATAACAGCTTATGCGAAATATCAAAATTCGGACATGGGCGAAAATTATGTACAAGGAAATGTTGTAGGAGATGGAAATCAGTTTTCTGGACATGTCGGGTATTTATTGCCTAAAAACATCAAAGAAGGAGAAGGAAAATTCCGTAATAGAATTCAGCCGTATGTAGGATATTCTTACAGAGATTTCAAAGGTCTAGTAAAGCCTGCAAACGAATTAAAATTAGGTGGAAACTGGTACATTGATGGTCAGAATGCTAAAATTTCTGTAGAATATCAAAAATCTTTCGATCAACCAAAACACATGGACGACATGATAACAATACAAGCAATGATATTATTATAAAAAAACACACAAGAATTAACACAAAAACACATTATTTATGAGCGAAACTGCTAACAAAAAAACAATCTGGAAAGTGATTGGTGCTTCCTCGATGGGAACGCTAATTGAATGGTATGACTTCTTTATTTTTGGAAGTTTAGCTGTTGTAATTTCTACTAAATTTTTCCCTGCTGACAATCCTACAGCTGCCTTTTTATCAACATTAGCAACATTTGCTGCTGGATTTGTTGTACGTCCATTTGGCGCGTTATTCTTTGGTCGATTAGGAGATATTATTGGTCGTAAATATACATTTATGGCAACTTTAGTATTAATGGGAGGAGCAACTTTTTTAATAGGATGTATTCCATCTTACGAATCAATTGGTTTTATCGCACCTTTATTAGTATTAATCTTACGTTTATTACAAGGTTTAGCACTTGGAGGCGAATATGGAGGTGCTGCAACATACGTAGCAGAACACGCACCAGACGGAGAAAGAGGATATTGGACTTCTTGGATACAAACCACTGCAACAGTTGGTTTATTTGTTTCGTTATTGGTTATTTTATTAACGAAAACATTATTATCAGAAGAGCAGTTTGACCTTTGGGGATGGCGAGTTCCATTTATCTTATCAATCTTAATGGTTTACGTTTCATATTTGATTCGTAAAAATATGGACGAATCGCCAGCTTTCAAAAAAGCAAAAGATGAAGGAACAACTTCTAAAAATCCTTTGAAAGAATCTTTCGGGAATCGTTACAATATGAAATTCGTTTTATTAGCACTTTTTGGAGCTGTGATGGGACAAGGAGTTGTGTGGTATACAGGTCAGTTTTACTCGATGAGTTACATGAAAACGGTGATGAATGTAGAATCTGATCAAGTAGATTCTTTGTTAGGAATTGCTTTATTATTTGGTACACCTTTCTTTGTGTTCTTTGGATGGCTGAGTGATAAAGTTGGTCGAAAATGGGTGATGTTAATCGGAATGATTGTCGCTGTATTCTCGTATCGACCAATTTACGAATCAATGTATCAAACAACAAATCTTGAAAATAAAGAAGTAATTGCAGCACAAACAATTGAAAAAGCTGAAATCAAAAATGTTGACGAAAAATCTGATTCTATTTATACAATTCAAAAATCATTTACAGATGGCACGACTTATAAACAAGTTACAACGCTTCATTTAGAAAATGGTCAAGCAAAAATTGTAGATGGAAAAGTAAGTGAAATTGTAAAAAAATCGACACATATTAATAGTGGTGATAAATGGAAATTAGTTGGATTAATTTGGATTCAAATTATTTTTATCACAATGGTTTATGGTCCAATTGCTGCGTTCTTAGTAGAAATGTTCCCTGTTAAAATTAGATATACATCGATGTCTTTGCCTTACCACGTAGGAAACGGAATTTTTGGAGGTCTTTTACCTGCTGTTTCTACTTATTTGGTAACAAATGCCAAAAACAACGGAGATCCACAGTTTTACTTAGAGGGTCTTTGGTATCCTATTGGAATTGCGGCTGTTTGTTTTATCATCGGAGCAATTTATATCAGTAATAAAGACAGAAATGTTAACTAAAAAACTAATTAGAAATGGAAACAATTAAAAAAATATTAGGAATCGTTTGGATCGCATTATCACTTGTTTTAGCCTACTTTTGTATCATGGAATTTGGAATTCCAAAATTATCATCAGGTTCGCAAGATGATTTAGTATTCGGAATTATTATTCTATTTGTCCTTACACCAATTATAGTTATTGGAATGGCACTTTTTGGATATTATGCTTTACTCGGCGAATATAGCGAAGAAAAAATGTAAAAAACTACACACGAAATCCTCAACACATGTTGGGGATTTTTTATATAAAATGTATTTTCAATAAACGTTTTTATTAAATCCATAAAAAACAAATCATAAAACGTTAATATCTTTTTAAGAGTTTTAGCATAGTTTATGTCAATTAATTTTAAAATCAACAAAGGTACTCGAAGTTAAACTGAAATATAATTCAAATACAAAAAACCTTGCAAATACAAAGCTTTTCATTTATAATATAATTTCTAAAATTGTTTTATATCTGTTCTTTTTCCGTGATAGAAAAGTATTTTCCAGTGTTCTGTTTTCGCATCAACTTCCCACCGCAAACGATCTTCCATCGCTTTTACACCATCTACATCATTCTTGAAAGCAGCATGATATTTAAAATAATTTAATTGAGGTAGATTGTCAGCTCCATAAAATACAATTTCATCATTTTCTTTGATCCAAAAAACTTGTTGAAACGGAACGTGTCCTCCTGTTACTTCGAATTTGATATTATCCGTTATATTTCCACTATCATCATTCATCCATACAATATTTTTGAATGATTTCAACTTTTCTAAACGATCATAGTTATAAGAATTATTTGTTTGAACAACCGCATAATCATACTCGCGTTGTTGAATATAAATTTTTGCTTCAGGAAAGTTACATACAAACTGATCCCCTACCCAATTTCCAATTCCGTTGATATGATCTTTATGTAAATGCGAAATCAATACTTTCGTAATTTGATTTGGATTAATATTATATTCGCGTAATTTTTTTAGAATGATAGGTTCACAATCTACTTCAGTTCCGAAACCACAATCAATCAAAATATTTTCATCTCCAATTTGTATCAAAAATGGACGAACAATAAGATTATATCCGTCAGCGGGATTTTTAACATCAATATTATCACCTAAATAATGAAACTCTTTTTTTGCATCAACATGAAAAACACCTTCTAAAAGAGGAATAACTTTCATTTACTTTTATTTTTTACAAAGGTAATTCGTTTAGATTCTCTCTACAAAAAAAGGCTTCCAAAATAGGAAGCCTTAAAAATTATTATGATTCAAATCTTATTTTACAATTGTCATTTCATCAACGATGTGTTTTGCTCCAGCAAATTTATCAACAACCCATAAAACATAACGAATATCTACAGAAATCGTACGTTGTAATTTAGGATCAAAGATAACGTCACCAGCCATTGCTTCAATGTTTCCGTCGAATGCAATACCGATTAATTCACCTTTACCATTCATTACCGGAGAACCAGAGTTACCTCCTGTAATATCATTGTTTGATAAGAAATTTACGTGTAAATATCCATCTTTATCTCCATATTGTCCATAATCTTTCGCTTTCGCTAAATCTAATAAACGTTGTGGATTTTCGAACTCTTCGTCACCTGCGATGTGTTTTGCAACTGTACCTTCTAATGTTGTGAAATAGTTAGAAGCAACATCTGGTTGACGTTTTGGATTTGTACTTTTTGGTAAATTTTGAATAGAACCGTAAGTTAAACGTAACGTAGAGTTAGCATCTGGATATAAAATATTTCCGATTTTAGACTCACGTAAACCTTTTACCAATAAACGGAAGTTTTTAGAATAAACATCATTCAATTTTGCTTGTTCATCAGTTTGCTTAGAAGCTCTTTCTACTAAAGCATTTGACAAAACATATAAAGGATCTTTTTTCAAGACTTCTACATCTGGAGAAATTAAGAAATTCTCAACTTGTTTTTGATCAGCGAAGAAACTTCTTTCAACAGCATCATTTACATAAGCTGTAAAGTTCTTGTTATTTTGCTTCGCTAAATCAGCAACATAAGGCGCTAAACCAGCTTCGCTCGCTTTAGAAGCATAAAGATTTAATTGAGCAGCCAATAAATCTTTTTCTAAAGGTAAATACATTTTTTCGTAATATGCATTGATTGCATTCTGAATTTTCGGACGCATTTCATCACGTTTTGCATCATTCGCTGCTGCATAGTTTTCTAATGCTTTTCCAATAGAATATGGCGCACTTGCTAAAGTTGAGTAACGCAATAAAATGTTGATGTAATTGTTATGACGAGCATCTAAATTTGTTTTCGCATAATAATTATTCAAATTCGAAACAACATCACCATATTCGGCTTTGTTTGCTCCTTTTTGAGCCCATTTATTGAATTTTTCTTCTTCTTTTGTTTTCTTCGCAACAGTTCCGTGAAGTTTTAAAGCTTCGATCATTCCATCACGATTTTTCCAATAGTTCGCAACTCCAGCATATTTAGAAGCATAATCAATATTTACTTTTTGATTTTGCTCCATATATTTTTTCATTTGATCCATTGTCACTTTAGAAGCTTCAACCCATGCAGGATAAGCGTACTCTACATTTTGAGCAACACCTTGCGCTGGCATCCAACGATTTGTACGACCTGGATAACCTAAAATCATAGCGAAATCATTTGGTTGATATCCTTTTAAAGAAACTGGTAAATGATGTTTTGGTTGCAACGGAACATTGCTTGTAGAATAAGCTGCAGGATTTCCATCTTTGTCACCATATACGCGGAACATAGAGAAATCTCCTGTGTGACGTGGCCATTCCCAGTTATCTGTATCTCCACCATATTTTCCAATAGAACTTGGAGGTGTTCCTACTAAACGTACATCCTCATAGTCTTGGTAAACAAAATAGTAATATTCATTTCCTTGGAAGAATGAACGAACAGAAACAACATATTTTCCGTTTTCACTGTTCTCTTTTTCAATTTTTGCAATCTCTTGGTTAATCGCTTTTTCACGATCTAACTCAGACATTTTATCATTTACAACACCTAAAATACGTTTAGAAACATCATCCATACGAACGAAGAAACGTACTTTTAAGCTTTTTGGTTTTAACTCAGCAGCTTTATCTTTCGCCCAAAAACCATCTTTTAAGTAATCATGTTCTGGAGCAGATAATTCAGCAATAGCACCATAACCACAGTGGTGATTTGTCAAAACTAAACCTTGTCCAGAAACCATTTCAGCAGTACATCCACCACCAAATTGTACAATAGCATCTTTTAAAGAGTTATTGTTGATACTATAAATTTCTTCTGAAGTTAATTGTAAACCTTGTTTTTGCATATCACGGTGATTCAGACGCTCGATGAACATCAAAAACCACATTCCTTCGTCAGCTTTCACTTTAAAAGGAAAAAGCATAACCACTAAAAGCGTGGATAATAAAAATTTTTTCATTATTTGTTTGTCTTCAATTTTACGAATTGCTAAAATAATTGATTATCTGAAGTTCTCCTAATCTTTAAGTATTTAATAAAGTTTTACTGAGGTTTTATTGTTAAAAAAAGATTATTTTTATTTAATTAACACAAAATTTGAATCGTGAAAGTAAAAATTAAAATCATTAATCTACTTTAGGTTATGATTGGTTTTATAGAACAAAAAAATCCGAGAAAATCTCGGACTTTTTACTTTATATCAAAACTTAATTAAGCTTCTTTATTATCTTGAGGTTTATCCTCTTTTTTCTCTGCTGATTTAGCAGGTTTTTCTGTTCTCTCTGGTTTTGGCAACAAAGCTTTACGAGATAATTTCATTTTCTTTTTATCATCGTAACCTAAGAATTTAACATCAATTTTATCACCGATGTTTACAGAATCTTCAACTTTTTCAAGACGTCTGTGCTCTAATTCAGAAATGTGAACTAAACCTTCAACTCCTTTTGCAATCTCTACAAACGCTCCAAATGGTTTGATAGATTTTACAACTGAATGATATGTTTCACCAACTTCTGGAACGAAAGCAATTTGTTTGATTCTTTCTACAACACGATCGATGTTTTCTTGAATCACACCATTGATTTCTACACGTCCTGTTGTATCTAACTCAGTAATTGCAATAACTGTTTCAGTTTCTTTTTGCATTTCTTGAATTACTTTTCCTCCAGGTCCGATTACTGCTCCAATGAATTCTTTAGGAATTTCAATTACAACAACTTTTGGTGCATTTGGTTTCAATTGTGGACGAGGTGCTGGTAAAGTTTCTAATAATTTACCTAAAATGTGCTCACGACCTTCTTTTGCTTGTAACAAAGCTGTTTCCATGATTTCCATAGATAAACCTTGTACTTTAATATCCATTTGACAAGCTGTGATACCGTCTGCAGTTCCTGTTACTTTAAAGTCCATATCTCCTAAGTGATCTTCATCTCCTAAGATATCAGACAATACTGTAAATTTCCCTGATTTAGTATCTGTGATTAACCCCATTGCAATACCTGAAACTGGTTTCTTCATTTGTAAACCAGAGTCCATAATTGCTAATGTTCCTGCACAAACTGTTGCCATAGAAGAAGAACCGTTAGATTCTAATACTTCAGAAACAATACGAACTGTATAAGGACAATCGTCAGGTAACATTTGCGCTAAAGCACGTTGTGCTAAGTTTCCGTGACCAACTTCACGACGAGAAGTTCCTCTTAATGGACGAGCTTCACCTGTTGAGAATGGAGGGAAATTATAGTGTAAAAAGAATTTTTCGTCGAAGTTTGTTACAACTCCATCAACCATATTAGCATCTTTAGAAGAACCTAAAGTTACTGTAGCTAATGCTTGAGTTTCCCCACGTGTGAAGATTGCAGAACCATGAGTTGATGGTAAATAATCAACTTCTGTCCAAATTGGACGAATCGTTTTTGGATCACGTCCATCTAAACGAATTCCTTCGTTTAAGATTAATTGACGTACAGCTTCTTTTTGTACATCGTGGAAGTAAATGTGAGCAAAAGGAGTTACACGAGCTAACTCTTCTTCATCTCCTTCGTATTGAGCTAAGAAATCTGCTTCAACTTGAGCAAATTTATCACCTCTTTCGTGTTTATCAGATGGGTGTTTAGCGATATCATAAAATTTATCATATCCATAAGCCCATACTTTTTCGCGAATTTCTTCGTCGTGTGTTTCGTGGCTATATTCACGTTTTGGTAAAGATTTACCTACTTTCGCTGCTAAACTTTCTTGTGCTTCAATTTGTTTTTTAATCTCAGCATGAGCAAATTCAATTGCGTCTAACATTTCACGTTCAGAAATTTCGCTCATCTCCCCTTCTACCATTACAACAGAATCTTTAGAAGCACCAACCATAATGTCGATATCTGCTTGGTCTAATTGTTCTTTTGAAGGATTAATCATTAACTCACCATTCAAACGAATAACGCGAGCTTCTGAAATTAATGTGAAAGGAATATCTGTAATTGCAATGGCTGCTGATGCAGCTAAACCAGCTAAAGCTTCTGGCATTACATTTTTGTCGTAAGAAATAAGTGAGATCATGACCTGAACCTCAGCATGAAAGTCTTCTGGAAACATTGGGCGTAAAACACGGTCTACAAGACGCATTGTTAATACTTCATCATCTGATGGTTTTGCTTCTCTTCTGAAGAAATTCCCTGGGATGCGTCCTGCAGCGTAAAATTTTTCTCTATAATCTACTGTTAAAGGTAAAAAATCTACACCTGGATTTGCTTCTTTGTTTGCTACAACTGTAGCTAATAACATGGTGTCGCCCATGCGTACAACCACAGATCCGTCAGCTTGTTTTGCTAATTTCCCTGTTTCGATTGTAATTTCTCTTCCGTCTGAAAGAGTAATTTTTTCTGTGATCGCCTGTGGAATCATTCGTCTTCTTAGTATTTAATTCGTCTAAAGTTAAAGCCGTTTGCTTTAACTGCATTATATAAAGATAAATATCTTATTTTAATTTATAACAAAAAAAAAGGCAATTTCTACGTAATTGCCCTTTTATATTGTGTTTAAAATTACTTACGTAATCCTAATTCAGCGATAATCGCACGGTATCTTGTGATATCTTTTTTCTTTAAGTAGTTTAATAACGCTTTACGCTTACCAACTAACATAACTAATGATCTTTCTGTATTAAAATCTTTGTGATTTTTTTTCAAGTGACCAGTTAAGTGGTTAATTCTGTAAGTGAATAATGCGATTTGCCCTTCTGCAGATCCTGTATCTGTTGCAGATTTACCATGCTTTGCGAATAATTCGCTTTTTACTTCTGATGTTAAGTACATGCCAATATTATTTAATAATTATTATGTAATGAGGTGCAAATGTACAACTATTATATGAAATAATAAACTTTGTACAAAAATAAAAGTGACCGATTGGTTAATTCGGTCACTTTTTAAAAATTTGGTTTAGTTTGATTTAGATAGATAATAGAAAGTGATGTTTTAATTTTCTACTAAATCAGATAGGTTTGTTAGTTGTAAAAGACTTGCTTTCACGATTTTTGGTTGGTAGGTTAAAAGTCGGCTTAGTTTTTTAATAAGTAATTAATAGGTTGGTTAATAATTATTAAAAATAGGTTTGGGTAGGTAAGATTAATCTTCTATAATTCGTATTTTTTTATTCGTGATAACTTTTATCGGATACACAATTTTTTCATTTTCTGTTTGTATTGTCATACATATATTATTAATTGCAATTATCACGCCTTTTGTCTCATCTTCTATGATTACTTTTTGTCCAATTTCAAAATTCCTATTTGTGTAAAACGACAATAATAATCTATAAATAATATCTTTAGAACCTAATCCAAATGCAATTGCCAATGTCAAAAATATTGATCCTAAAATTAATGACAGATTATTTGTAATTAGCTCTGTATTAACACCTGCTTGATTTAATGAAGTAATTATCGTAAAAATAAGGATGATATAAAAAATGATATTACTAATAATATTTGCTCCGTTTAAATCAATTGATTTAATTAAACTTCTTAAAAAAGTTTTGATATAGTTAGCCAAATAAAATCCTCCAGCAAATATTAACACTGCACTAAAAAATTGTGGCAGATAATCTACAATTCTTCCTATTTGGTTAGAAACGACTGTTAATCCAAAAATATCAGATCCTATAATAATGATTAACAAAATAATAAACAATCGTACAAATTGTAAAATAATCTTAGAAGGATCTATTTCAATAGAGGAGTTTTTCAACGCTTCACTGTTGTTTAAAGCATTTTTTAATTTATCTATCTTAGATAATTTTAATATGTACTTAGTCAATATTAGAATCAATCTTAGCAAGATATATGACAGGATAATGAATATAATACCTCCTACAACTTTAGGAAAAACGAGTACCATTTCTTGATATAAACTTTCTAACAAGCTAAAATTTAAACCTATATTAATATAATCTATTTATAGTTAACCTTCTTTATCTTTTTTGTTCGGTTTGTTAGTTGATTTTTTTCCGATTCCGAAGAAATTTCCAATTGTGCTTGGATATTTTACTGAAACCAAATCGGCTACCTCCAACGATAATTTTATTAAAGCAACATCATCCATAACTTTTTGTTTTATTGTTTCTGGAAGCTTTTCATTGGCTAGTATAGTCTTAAAAGGATTTTCCATTTTACAAAGCGTTATAAATTTTTAGTAAACGATTTTTTGCTCTATTCAATCTCATCTTAGTTGCACTTTCACCAATCTCTAAAGTTTCTGAAATTTCTTTGATTGAAAATTCATCTTGATATTTCATGAGTAATATAGATTTCTCTTCGACATCCAACTCCTTTAGGGACTGCGTTAGTTTTTCGATTTTTAATTCAAAAATTTCTTTGTCATCAATAATTTCATCATTATAGTTATCAACCAAATCATCCGTTACCGAATAATTTTTTCTTTCTTCTTTTATCTTTCGTTGCACATGATTGACACAAAAATTATATGTAAAAGAATATAACCAAGTAGAGAATTTAGATTTTGATTGATATGTTTTCAGTTTTACAAACAACTTTACAAATATATCGTGCGTCATATCTTGTGCCTCAGCTTGATCCTCTACAAAACTCAAACATTTATTATATACCGTATGTGCATACCTATCATACAATATACCGAACAAATGCTGATTTTTTGTTTCGACAATCTTATACACCAAAATGTCATCTGCAATATTTTCTATAGAATCTTTTGACATTTTAACTGCTTACATTTAATATGACACACCTATTCTTATTTGGTCACTCATTTTTTTAGCTTTTTTTATCAAAAAAAATTAAATAATTTTAATTTAATCGAATATCTATTTAAAATACAATAATATACAAAAAAAAACCGACAAATAAAAATTTATCGGTTTTTTATGAATAATAATTAATTACGAATTATTTCTCCAAAACATCTAAGACATCTTGAAAACCTCCTCCATTAAAAATTTTGTCTACACCTTGCGCTTGCAAATATTGTGCAGCTTGACCTGAACGGTTACCGCTTCTACAAAAAACTACTATAGGTCTTGACATTGCTTTAAATTCCTCTACTCTTGTAGGAACTTCTCCTAATGGAATATTGATTGCATTTGGAACAAATCCATCTGTATCCAATTCAAAAGGCTCACGAACATCCACTAATGTTACATTAGCATTGTTTATTGCTTCAACTGTTGTCATTTTAATAATTCTATTTCTATTTTTTATCCAATCAATAATTTTGCCAAGCATCTTACCAAATTCTAATACGGTCTTTTGGTGCTTTGTACAATTTATCTCCTGGTTTTGTTTTAAACGCATCGTGGAACGCATCAATATTAACGATTGGTCCAAAAGAACGGTAATATCCAGGAGAATGTGGATCTGTTTTCACTTGATTTACTAAAGCTTCGTCAGTCGCTTTTGTTCTCCAAATAGTTGCCCAAGATAAGAAGAAACGTTGTTGCGGAGTATATCCATCTATGTTTCCGTAAGTTCCTTTATCTTTTAAATACATTTGCAAAGCATCAAAAGCAACAGAAGCTCCTCCTAAATCTCCAATATTTTCTCCAGATGTAAAAATTCCATTTACATGTGTTCCTGCTACTGGTTCGTAAGCATCATATTGTCTTGCTAAAGCACCTGTTGCTGCTTTAAATTTTTCTTCATCTTGAGGTGTCCACCAGTTCACTAAATTTCCATCTCCGTCAAATTTAGCTCCCGAATCATCAAATCCATGAGAAATTTCGTGACCAATAACTGCTCCAATTCCTCCAAAGTTTACAGCTGCATCTGCTCTATAATCATAGAATGGTGCTTGTAAAATTGCTGCTGGGAATACAATTTCGTTATTTGTTGGATTAAAATAAGCATTAACTGTTTGTGGAGACATTCCCCAACGTGTTTTATCTACTGGTTTTCCAAAATCTTTCAAATTATCTTGGAATCTCCATTGACTGTAAGCTAAATTATTTTCAATTAAAGATCCTCCATTTTTAATTGATTTAACTTTAAATCCTGAATAATCTTTCCATTTATCAGGGTAACCAATTTTAACCGTAAATTTATTTAACTTTTCAATTGCTTTTACTTTTGTATCCTTTGACATCCACTCTAAATTATTGATGTGCATATCAAACGATTTAAATAAATAACTAATCAATTCTTGCGCTTTTGCTTTTGCCTCTGGTGGAAAATTATCTTTCACATAAATTTGTCCTAATAACTCACCAACTGTTCCATTTACATAAGCCAAACCTCTTTTATCTAAAGCTCTTTGTTCTTTTTGACCAGATAATTTTTTACCATAGAAGTCAAAATTAATTTTTTCTAATTCAGTTGTAGAAGAATTAGAAAAAGAATCAATCAATTTGAATTTCAAATAATCTTTGATGATTGGTAAATTCTCTTGATTTATGATTTTATCTAAATTTTTGTAATAATCTAATTCACGGATGATTACTTTGTCAGGATTAATTCCGAAAGACTTTACAAACTTCACTACATCAACATTCTTAGAAAAAGCTCCTGCTTCCGATAATGTTACTAAATTATAAGATTTATTTGGATCACGGCTTTCTTCAACAGTTTTGATATATTTTGCCATCATTTTCTCGAAAGCAACAATTTTTGGTCCTTTTAAATCACGAGTTTTAGATCCTGTAAAAGGAAAAACTTGATCGATATATTGATTTAAGTTAGCTAAAGTTTCAGTATTTTTGGCATCCTCTTTTTGGTAATATGTTTTACCTAAAGTTAATCCAACACTTCCTAAATAAACAGCATTTTGCGTACTATTTTTCATATCAGTATAAACAGAAACACCATAAAATGGATTCTCTCCAATTGGAGTAACTTCTGTTAAATACGCTTGTAAATCTGTCAAATTTTTGATTGCATCAATTTGCTTAAAATATTTCTGAATTGGAGCAATTCCTGTTTTATTTCTAGCTTCCATGTTTGTGTAAGCTGAGTATAAGTCAGAAATTTTTTGTTCATTAGAATCTTGAGCATATTTATTATTCAATAAATCTTTTACCAATTTCAAAGAAACCTTATCTGTATTCTCTCTCAATTCATCGAAACTTCCCCATCTTGCTCTATCAGATGGAATTTCTGTAATTTTCATCCAATTACCATTTACATAATTATATAAATCATCTTGTGGACGAACAGACTTATCCATATAATTTGGATTAAAAGCCTGATATGATTCTTGCGCAATTGCTAAAACAGAAGTACATGCAAATGCAGCAACAAATAGTTGTTTTTTCATATTTCTACTAAGTATTTTTGATATGATATGTCGAAATTAATACGACCTTTGTTACAAATTTACTAAATAAAGTATTAATTATTCGTGCAATTTTTGACACTTTTGAAGAGGAAGATTAACATTTTTAAAACTTTCAAACCAAAACTCTTTATCATTTAAGATATTTTATATTGTAAAAAGCTTATTAAAACAGAAAATTTTTCTATATATATCATTCCATATTTATATATTTAACAAAAAACAATCGATTTCTTTATTAATATCTAAATATTATTTTACTATATCCATATTCAATAGAAAATCTTTAAATTTGGAACCAAACAAAAGTAACTTTTTAAGATGGAAACCAATACGATTTTGATCACCGGCGCTTTAGGACAAATTGGTTCTGAATTGGCTGAGAAATTAAAAACCATTCATGGAAAAAATAATGTAATTATTTCTGATATACGTGATCCTAAAGATGTTGATTACGACGGAATTTACGAAGTAATTGACGTAATGGATGCTGATCGAATAAAAGAAGTCATTGCAAAACACAATATTAAAACTGTTTATCATTTAGCGGCTCTACTTTCTGGTACAGCTGAAAAAAATCCAATGTTTGGTTGGAAATTAAACATGGACACTTTGCTTACTTTCCTTGAATTAGCGAAAGATAAAGTAATCGATAAAATCTTTTGGCCTTCTTCTATTGGTGTTTTTGGTCCAGATACACCAAAAGACAATACACCACAAAATACAATTCAAACTCCTTCTACAGTTTATGGCATTTCCAAATTGTCAGGAGAATATTGGTGCAAATGGTACCAACAAAATCATAATGTAGACGTTCGTTCTGTTCGCTTTCCTGGTCTTATTTCTTGGAAAACTCCTGCTGGAGGTGGAACTACAGATTATGCAGTTGATATTTATTACAAAGCAATTGAAGATGGAAAATATACTTCTTTCTTGAAAGAAGGAACTTATTTACCAATGTTGTATATGGATGATGCAATAAATGCCATTATTGAATTAATGTCTGCTGATCCAAAACAATTAGGTGAATTTAAATCTTATAATTTAGGAGGTTTAAGCTTCGCACCAGAACATTTAGCAGCAGAAATCAAAAAACATATTCCAAATTTCACAATCGATTATGCACCAGATTTCCGTCAAGCTATTGCAGATTCTTGGCCGTCTTCTATCGATGATTCTGTTGCAAAAGCAGATTGGGGATTTGAACCAAAATTTGATATCGATAAAATGACAACTACAATGTTAGACAATTTGAAAATAAAATTAGGTAAAGCTTAATTTTTTCTTACAATACAATATTTTAGGAATGCTCTTTGATAATTTTTGGTTAAAAAACCACAAAATATGTCAGGAGCATTTTCTAATTTAAAAAATATCGTCCATCTACTAAAATCTGTTAATTTAGAGCAATTAAATAAAATTTCTCAAAAAGTAGATTTACCTCTTTTAATGGAAAACTTTTCTAAACTTGATGATAAACAACTTCAAGGAATGATGAAAATGTTAAATCCAAATAAAAAACACAAAGAACTTCCTCCAATTGATGGTGATTTCTACGATGTTTTTCACACTTTAACTCCAGAACAGCGTGAATTACAATTAAAAGTAAGAGCTTTTATGGAAAAAGAAGTTAAACCAATTGTTAATGATTATTGGCTTCGCGATCAATTTCCTTTTGAATTAATTCCAAAATTTAAAGAACTCAACATTTGTGGCGTCACTTATGATGGTTATGGTTGTCCAAATTTACCTTTTATTATGGAAGGCGTTTTGGCTATGGAAATGGCTCGTGTAGATGCTTCGATTGCAACTTTTTTTGGCGTACAATCTGGTTTGTCTATGGGATCAATTTATATGTGTGGATCGGAAGAACAAAAAGCAAAATGGTTACCACAAATGCAAAAATTTGATAAAGTTGGAGCTTTTGGATTAACTGAACCCGAAGTTGGTTCTGGTGCGGCAGGAGGTTTAACAACAACGTGTAAAAAAACAGAAGAAGGTTGGATTTTAAACGGTCAAAAGAAATGGATTGGAAATGCGACTTTTGCAGATTTAGTGATTATTTGGGCAAGGGATTTAGATGATGGTGAAGTAAAAGGTTTTATTGTCGAGAATAATAATCCTGGCTTTTCTGTAGAAAAAATTAAAGGAAAAATGGCTTTACGAATTGTTCAGAATGGCTTGATTACTCTGAAAGATTGTTTAATTACAGAAGAAAATCGTTTACAAAATGCTAATTCATTTAAAGACACGGCAAAAGTATTGCGAATGACGAGAGCTGGAGTTGCTTGGATGGCAACTGGATGCGCTCGTGGAGCATATGAAAGCGCTTTGGATTACACTCGAAATCGAAAACAATTTGGAAAACCAATTGCTTCTTTTCAAATGATACAAGGACATTTGGTAGAAATGTTATCTAATTTAACAGCAATGCAAACTTTAGTTTTTCGCTTATCTGAAATGCAAGACGAGGGAATTTTACTAGACGAACACGCATCTTTAGCTAAAGTTTTTTGTACAATGAGAACACGCGATGTCGTTTCACGAGCACGAGAAGTAATGGGCGGAAATGGAATATTATTAGAGCATGACGTCGCTCGTTTTGTTGCCGACTCCGAAGCCATTTACAGCTACGAAGGCACAAAAGAAATCAATTCGCTTATTGTAGGTCGATCTATCACAGGATTTAGCGCGTTTGTATAAATAAAATTTAAAAATCCCAATAAATTAATTTATTGGGATTTTTTATCTACTTTTTGTTCTCCAAAAAAGTTTCAAAAGCTTTTTCGAATTCTTCTAATGTGATTAAATGTGTCATTTCAGCATCAAAAATCTGTTCGATATTTCCGTTTTGTTTTTGAAGATTTTCTACAAATTCAATCTGAAATTTTGGTTCGATCACATCATCTTTTAATCCTGTAAAAATTAAATTTGATTTTGTTGGAACTCCTTTTAATAATTGTTCTGGCAAAAAAGGTTTTAAACGTTCTACCGCTATTACAGCAGGATTAAACATCAAAACTGGAACATTTAACAATAATCCCAAATAATAACTTATCATTCCGCCTAAACTTGTCCCTGCAATAAATTCGATTGGTTCCTTTGTAAAATGTTCAATCAAATCTTGAATCAAAGTTGGAGCATTATCGTAATCAATTGATGGTGCATAACATTCTCCCAAAGAATCTAAATATTCTCTCTTTTCATCTGTTACAAAACCTTGGTAGCCGTGTAAGTATGCAAATTTCATTTGTTTAAAATTTTAATAATTTGATACTGAAAACTTTCAGTAGTTAATGTAAAAATACTAAAAAACCCTTTCAGAAAATTTCAGAAAGGGTTAAAGTTATATAAAAAAATCTTTTTAGTTTACTGATTCAGTTTCCTCTACAGATTCTTCTTTTTGAGTATTTGGTAATTCTCCTTTGAACAAGAACGAAATAATTTCTTTGTTCACTGTGTCTAACATTCTTTGGAAGATATGGAAAGACTCTTGTTTGTAAACAACCAATGGATCTTTTTGTTCGTAAACCGCATTTTGAGACGTTTTACGTAAGTCATCAACATCACGTAAATGCTCTTTCCAGTTATCATCAATCAAACTTAATACAACTGATTTTTCGAAATCTTTTATTAAAGTTTTACCTTGAGATTCGTATGCTTCTTTCAAATCACAAACAACTGTCATTTGACGAATTCCGTCTGTAAATGGTACTTGAATACGAGAGAACATATGTCCTTGATTCTCGAAAACATTCGAAATTACTGGGAAAGCTGTTTCTGCAACATATTTCATACGTGCTTTGTAATCTTCAATTGCTGCGTCGTACGTAATATTTGTTAAATCTTTGATTGATTTAGATCTAAATTCATCTTCAGTAACAGGAGTTCCCATTGTAAAGAATTTAATTAAATCTAATTCATATTGATCAAAATCTTCGAAATCTTTGTTAGATTTTACAACAGAAGCCGCAACATCATAAATCATATTTGCAATATCAACTTCCAAACGATCTCCGAACAATGCATTGTGACGACGTTTGTAAATTACTTCACGTTGTTTATTCATTACATCATCATACTCTAACAAACGTTTACGAATACCGAAGTTATTTTCTTCTACTTTTTTCTGTGCACGCTCGATAGATTTTGTAATCATAGAATGTTCAATCACATCACCATCTTTGTGTCCCATACGGTCCATTAATTTTGCAATTCTTTCTGAACCGAATAAACGCATTAATGAATCTTCTAATGAAACGAAGAATTGAGATGATCCTGGATCTCCTTGACGACCAGCACGACCACGTAACTGACGGTCTACACGACGAGAATCGTGACGTTCAGTACCAATAATTGCTAAACCTCCAGATTCTTTTACTTCTTTCGTTAATTTAATATCGGTACCACGACCAGCCATATTCGTTGCAATTGTTACAGCTCCTGGTTTACCAGCTTCTGTTACAATATCAGCCTCGCTTTTGTGTAATTTTGCATTTAAAACATTGTGATTAATTCCACGTAATTTTAATGCTTTTGATAATAACTCAGAAATCTCAACATTAGTTGTTCCAACTAAAACTGGACGTTTGTCATCTTGAGATAAACGAACAATTTCCTCGATTACTGCTTTATATTTTTCACGATTTGTTTTGAAAACAATATCGTTTTTATCGTTACGTAAAATTGGGCGGTTTGTTGGAATAGAAACAACATCTAATTTGTAAATTTCCCAGAACTCACCTGCCTCAGTTTCCGCTGTACCAGTCATACCTCCTAACTTATTGTACATACGGAAATAGTTTTGTAATGTAATTGTCGCAAACGTTTGTGTAGCTGCTTCAATTTTTACATTCTCTTTCGCTTCAATTGCTTGGTGCAATCCATCCGAATAACGACGACCATCCATAATACGACCTGTCGATTCGTCAACGATTTTTACTTCACCTTCAACCACAACATACTCGATATCTTTTTCGAATAATGTATATGCTTTTAACAATTGGCTTAAAGTATGGATACGCTCAGATTTGATTGAGAAATCACGGAAAAATTCTTCTTTCATTTGAAGAATTTCTTCTTTAGTTTTTCCTGAATTTTCAATTGCTCCAATATTTGTCGAAACATCTGGTAAAATGAAGAAATTCTCATCTTCCATTCCTTTAGACAAATACTCGATTCCTTTATCTGTTAAATCTGATTGATTTTGTTTTTCATCAATAACAAAGTATAAATGCTCGTCAACTTTTGGCATTTCACGGTTATTATCCTGAATAAAATGCGCTTCTGTTTTTTGTAATTGAGCACGAATACCATCTTGAGATAAGAATTTGATTAATGGTTTGTATTTTGGTAAACCACGGTAAACTTGGTATAATTTGAAACCACCTTCTTTTAAATCTCCTTGTTTGAATAATGTTTTTGCTTCGTTTAATGTTTTTCCTAACATCTCACGTTGCATTTGATATAAACGATCAATTTTTGGTCTTAATACATCAAATTCGTGACGATCTCCTTGTGGAACTGGACCAGAAATAATCAATGGTGTACGAGCATCATCAATTAAAACTGAATCGACCTCATCGACAATCGCAAAATTTAATTCACGTTGTACCAAAGCATCTGGTGTATTTGCCATATTGTCACGTAAATAGTCGAAACCAAATTCGTTATTTGTTCCATAAACAATATCAGATGCATACGCATCGCGACGACCTGGAGAGTTTGGTTGGTGATTATCGATACAATCTACTGATAAACCATGAAAAGAGAAAATTGGACGCATCCACGCCATATCACGTTTTGCCAAGTAATCATTCACCGTTACTAAGTGAACTCCACGACCAGTTAGTGCATTTAAGTAAATAGGTAAAGTTGCAACCAACGTTTTACCTTCCCCTGTTTGCATCTCCGCAATACGACCTAAGTGTAAAGCGGTACCTCCAATAAACTGAACATCGTAATGAGACATATCCCATGTTACTTGACGACCTGCTGCATCCCAAGAGTTTTTCCAGATTGCAGTATTATCATCTTTAAGAGAAACGAAATCGTGTCCACGATTTACCAAAACTTTATCAAACTCAGAAGCTGTAACTTCTAACGTTTCGTTTTCAGTAAAACGTTTCCCTGTTTCGCGCATTACAGCAAAAGCTTCTGGTAAGATTTCTAATAAAATCTTCTCTTCTACTTCGTATGCTTCTTTATTGATTTTATCAATTTTAGCGTATAAATCTTCTTTTACACCAAAATCTTCTGTTTCCTCAACTTGTTTTTTTAACTCTTCAATTTGAGTTTTGAAATCTTTAGTCGCATCAGCTAATTTAGCTTTAAACTCTAAAGTTTGCCCTCTTAATTCATCAATTGATAATGAACTAAGCTTTTGACCAGCTTCATTCGCTAAGTCAACATATTTTCGTAATTCTTTTACATCTTTGGCATTCTTATCACCTAAGAAACCTTGTAAAATTTTGTTTAAAATATTCATATTTTTCTGCGTTCTTCGTCAAAATTAGCCACAATATATTTGAGACTAATTAAGATGCAAATATACGTTAACTATGTTAGTTATAGATTATAGAATCGAAAAAAGCCCCAATTTGGGCTTTTTTATTTTTAATATTCGTCCTCGTTCCAAAGGAAATCGTCGTCCGTTGGATAGTCAGCCCAAATTTCTTCAATGCTTTCGTAAGAATCTCCTTCATCCTCAATAGATTGTAAGTTTTCTACAACTTCCAAAGGTGCACCAGTACGAATTGCGTAATCAATTAATTCATCTTTTGTTGCTGGCCAAGGTGCATCACTTAAATAAGATGCTAATTCTAAAGTCCAATACATAGCTTATATTTTTTATTATTAGTAGAGACAATTAAACTCTAATTTATTTTCTAAAATTTGATTTTTTGCAAATCAAATAATCTGCCAAAGTCAAACTGTCAGTATTTATGTTAAAATTAAATTTTTTCGTTCTCTATATTTATTTAATTTTATGCCTAAATATAACGAAAATGGACACGAATATAACAAAATTATTTGCAATAAAATATCCAATTATTCAAGGTGGTATGATTTGGAATAGTGGTTGGCGATTAGCGTCAGCTGTAAGTAATGCTGGAGGACTAGGTTTAATAGGTGCTGGAAGCATGTATCCTGATGTTTTACGCGAGCATATAAAGAAGTGTAAAGCTGCTACAAATCATTCTTTTGGCGTTAATGTTCCAATGCTTTATCCGAATATTGAAGAAATTATGCAAATTATTGTGGAGGAAGGTGTAAAAGTTGTTTTTACTTCTGCCGGAAATCCAAAAACGTGGACAGAAACTTTAAAAAAAGAAGGAATAACTGTTGCACATGTTGTCAGTAGTGCCAAATTTGCATTAAAATCTCAAGATGCAGGAGTGGATGCTGTCGTGGCAGAAGGTTTTGAAGCTGGCGGACATAATGGCAGAGAAGAAACCACTACACTTTGTCTTATTCCGAATGTGAAACGTCAAATCGATATTCCATTAATTGCTGCTGGAGGAATTGGAACAGGTTCTCAAATTTTAGCAGCATTTGCATTAGGTGCAGATGGAGTACAAATTGGTTCTCGTTTTGCTGCAACTCAGGAATCTTCTGCTAATCAAGCTTTCAAAGATGTGATTGTAAATGCGCAAGAAGGTGACACGCAACTTACATTGAAAGAATTGGCTCCTGTTCGATTGATTAAAAATGAGTTTTATAATCAAGTTCAAGAAAAATATCAACAAGGCACAACCGCAGAAGATTTGAAAGAACTTTTGGGTAGAGGACGTTCTAAGAAAGGAATGTTTGAAGGCGATTTGGTAAATGGAGAATTAGAAATTGGTCAAGTTTCGTCATTAATCGATTCTATTCCGACAGTTGCAGAAGTTTTCGACGATTTATTAGTAGATTATCAAGTTGCAAAAGATAAATTAATTCGATTATAATCATCGTTCAGTTTTAAACACTATAAAAAAGCTGTCAAAAATTTTTGACAGCTTTTCGTTTTATAATCTTCCTTGTTCTTTTAATTTCCAATAACGCATTAGTCCATTAACAGACATCCAGCATGGATTGGCATATTCATACACCTGAATTTGATCTTCTGTTAAACCTAAGTCTTTATAGTTTTTTGTGACATAATCGACAAAAACAGGGACAATTTCTTCGGTCGGAATTTTATCATCATACATCGGTTTGATATAATTTGACCAATCATCTAAAGCTTTTTCTAATTGATCAAAATGATTTTCTAAATCTTCGTGATAACCATAATGCGTCGGATAAATTCCTTTTGCATTAATTTTTCTCAATTTAGCAATCGATTCTTTCCACAATTCAATATTAATATCTGGCGGCGGACAAGGAGGCGAAACAGGTCCATTTTCTATCTTCACCCCCGCTACATCACCTGTAAAAATAACATCGTCCAACACATAAGCATTGTGATGAACAGCATGTCCAGGCGTATAAACAGTCTGAAAAACAGCATCACCAAACTCCACACTTTGTCCATCTGCCAAACCAACCAAATATTCTTCGTCAATTGGTTTCATTTCTCCCCACAAACGATCCATATCGTCACCATAAATCATTTTTGCAGATTCCCACAATTTCTCAGGATTTTTCAGATGCGGTAAACCAATCGGATTTAAAAAAATTGTTGCGCCATGTTCTGTAAATTTCCATGCAGCACCAGCGTGATCAAAATGAATATGTGTAATTAATATGTTTTCAATATCGATTACCCGCCAACCTAAAGCTTCTATTCCTGTTTTCAGATTTTCGAAAGTGGAGTATGGGCCCGGATCGACTAAAACCGGTCCCTGTTCTGTTTCGATTAAATAAGTTGCGATAGCTTCCTTTTCATTTTGAAAATTCAGGTCTATTGTATGTATTTTTGGCATGCTATAATATTTCTTCTATGGTATATTTTATTCCATTAAATTCTATTTTATCGCCGGCTCGTTTTCCAACCAACGCTTCAAAAATAGGTGCTTGTGTACTAATTCCTACAAACTTTTTATTTTCCCATTCGAAATCTTTGAAAGATAAACCAATGACAAAATTAACTTTGTCAGTCAAAACAACATTTCCTTCCGTTATTTCATCAATCAACTCAGGGCGAAGTACTCTGAAGTTATTTAAATCTTCTGTTGCTTGATTAATTCTTATTTGTAAATTTCTGGCGGAATCTGTCGACTGACTTTGTTGTGCAAAATCATCAAGCTCTAAACTCGATTCTTCATCTAAATCAGCACTTTCAGTATAAATTCGCTCCGATTCTTTTAAGGCGTTTATTTCATCTTGTTTAAGTTGAATAAGATGCTGAATGACATCTTTTCTGATATGTTTTTTATTCATTTTTGTAGTTTTAAGTTTAGATAAACTTACAAAAAATAAAAAACTCCTGAACTATTCATTCAAGAGTTTTTTACTACTATATTTAATTATCCTGATGTTATTGAGCGAAGCTATAGCGTGCACCTCCCGGACTGAAAATAGATAACATTCTACTTTTTTGTCCTTCAGAGAACATATATAATCCTCTATCGTCACTATAATCCATATAATTCATGGTCATTTCGACAGGAGATCCTGAACATGTACTATAATGAGGGTATGCAGGGACACCATAGTTTGGTGCATTATGATAAGGCGTATCGTTCACATAATCTGTTAGACATCCACCACCATCTCCCCAAATGTGACGTAAATTCATCCAGTGCCCAACTTCATGAGTAGCTGTTCTCCCTAAATTGAACGGGTAAGTTGCTGTTCCTGTATTTCCAAAATATCTTGAATCAATTACCACTCCGTCTGTTGCAGAACTACCCCCGGGAAATTGTGCATAACCCAGAATACCACTTCCGATTGTACAAACCCATAAATTAAGTTTTGTTGTAGGGGAAGTTGGCAGAATTCCTGTACTTTTCTTCATGGCATCATTTGTTCCCCAAGAAGTTTTTGTTGTTTGTTTTCTGTTCACCGTTTCTAATTCAAATTTAATCCCAACATTTGCTTTTACATTTGAAAACAAAGCGGGTACCTGTGAAAAATCAGCATTCTGTGCATTGAAATCTTTATTTAAAACATCAATTTGAGATTGAATCTGAGCTAAAGAAATATTTTCAGCGGCCGTTTTATACAAAACATTTACAACAACAGGGATAACAATAGTTCCATTGACTAGTTTTCCTTGCATTTTTTCAAAGTTTTGGGCATGGGCTTCAATATCTGCCATTTTTGAGGCCAGATTAGGATTTTCTGATAGCTGTAATTTTAAAACTTCATCAGAAGCGCACGTTCGACTTGCAACTTTTTGATTAGCAGATTCTGCTTGAGGATCCATTTCGTTTTTAGTGTCATCACTACAAGCTGTGAATACAGCAAGTGTAGCTAATGTAAAGATAAGTTTGTTCATATTATTGTTATTTAATTAGTGTTATTTAATTAGTGTCTACTAAAAATACAATAATATTTATTAAAAACATGAATAAAATCATATTTTAACAATAGAAACAATTACAGGTACATAATAGTTTGCAAGAATGGAAGTTAAATTGAAAAAATATCACATCTGATTTTATGGAAGAATTTCATTGATTTCATCCTCCAGTTCGTATTTGGTCATGGCTTGATCATGAAAAACAACTTTTTCTCCTTTATTGTAAATAATTGTAACAGGAATATTTCCACCCCACTTGGAATCGAAAGAAGGAATCCATTCATTCATCCGCTTGGTGTCATCCAGTAAAACAACTTCTGTATTGATGTGATAATCTGTTATAAATTTCTTTACTTTATCCAATACTTTTGGTCGATCCAAAGATACCAACAGCATTTTGAAATTGGGATTGTCTTTGTATTTTTCATTAATTTCCATAAATGCAGGAATTTCTTCAACGCAAGGAGCACACCATGTTGCCCAAAAATTAACGACAACAACTTGATCTTTATAAGTTGTGATTTTTTCGTGTAAAGCTTCATATTTTACAGTTTCCACAGATTGTGCATTTACAGTAGAAAAAGCCAAAATTCCCATTAAACCAAGGAAAGAAAATAGTTTCATATTTACTTTTTAAAAATATTTGTTCAAATGTAATAGAACAAGAATCAATCCAAGCTATTTTTCTCGAAATTTTGTTGAATAGAATATTAAACCGATTTTTGTAAAAAAATAATCAATTTGTTTTCAAAAGAAGATGCTTATCGCATAAAAAAGGATTTTTGGATTTCGTATGGAACGTATATGAAATTGCAGATGAATGCCGAAGGAACGCGTATTAATTGGATAAATTACAAAACGGATATAAAAGGTGTTTATTTTAGAACGGATGTCGAACGCAAGTTTGCAGAGGTTTCGATTGAAATTTCGCATCCAGATCCGTCAGTTCAACTGATGATCTATGAACAGTTTGAGGAATATGAAAATGTTTTGGAAAATTATCTTGGCGAAAAATGGATTTGGACAAAAGAAGATTATGACGAAGACGGAAAAATGATTTCGACAATAAAAATACGTTTAGAAAACATTAGTATTTTTAGAGAAACCGATTGGCCGCAAATTATTCCGTTCCTAAAAGATCGAATGATTAATTTGGATGAATTTTGGTGCGATCACAAAGATAGTTTTGAGATTTTTAAAGAATTATAAAGCAAAAGAAGCTCAATATTGAGCTTCTTTTTTATTTCATTTTAAGCAATTTCGCACGTAAAATTCTCGATTTCTAACAATTCATTCGTTTCTTCCAAAACTTCGTTTCGTTGTTCTTGAGACAAATTTAATGAATCTAAAAACTTATTATTTTGTTTTAAATCTTTCACCAAAATACATTCTTTTGACAAAAGAACTTTTTCTTGCTCTGGCGTCAAAGTCGTTAAACATGTAATTGGATACAAAGCCGCATTATCAACCAAATATTTGATACTATTTGTTTCTGGATAATCCCAAGAAATTAATCCAATTCCATAATAATTTGCAAAATCTATACTATCAGTTGTCAAATAAGCATTTGTTACCAAGAAACCTTTTGTTGGTTTCATATCTCGTCCAAAAAAATGATACGTATGACCTTCTACATCTTTCATTCGTGATAAAAAATACATCGGTGTTGTCACCGAAATTTTGGCATCTTCGTCATTTCTAAATTTACATTCGCAAAAAAGTAACTGATCACCTTTAGAAGCCACCACATCTATTTCGTGCGTTACCGCATTTCCTTGTACAATTTCTGAATGCAAAGATTGATATCCTGCCGCTTGCATCACTTTTCCAATCCACTTTTCGAAATAGTATCCTTCTGGTCCCAAATCTCGCAAAGCTCTTTTCAAGCTATAACGCGCCGCATACGAATTTCTATAATTTTTGAGATGGGCAAAAGCAATTTTATACAATTCTCTTGTCGGAATACCCTCGTAAAGATCTTTCGAAACTAATTCGAAAACTTCTTCAACTTCCTCTTTTTTTGCGCCAGATTTCGTTAATGAACGTTTTAAAGCTTTTGGATTATATGGAATTAACTCACCTGAGTTTTTCTTTACTAACATATTTTAAGGTTGAATTTTATTCTTAACGAATTTAAATAATTCTGATTAAAAATCCTTAAAAGTTTAAATTCTAAATAAAGGTTATCTTTGCAAAGCTTTAAAATCAACATATGAAATTAGAAACATTTTTACAAGAAAGAAGTGGCAACCAATGTGAGTTGACAGGATTTACAGAGGATTTAGCTATTTATGAAGTGAATCCTGATGCAAGTAGTAATCCTGATCGAAATGTTTACATTACACAAAAATGTATCAACCAAATTGAAAAGAAAGAGGAATTAGATGCTTCTTTTTGGGAATCATTTTTACTTTCTTCTATGTGGAGCGAAGTTCCTGCCGTACAAGTGCTTTCTTGGCGAATGCTAAATCGCTTTAGAAACGAATCTTGGGCTGCTGATGCTTTAGACATGATGTATTTAGATGACGAAAATATGGAGTGGGCAAAAGCTTCTGGCGATCACGAAGGTGACGGAAGTGTGGATTTGCACAAAGATAGCAATGGAAATATTTTGGTGAATGGAGATACGGTGACATTGATTAAAGATTTGGATGTAAAAGGTTCTTCTATCAATGCAAAAATTGGAACTGCTGTTCGAAACATTCGTTTAGTTCATGATAATACCGAACAAATTGAAGGAAAAGTTGACGGACAATTAATCGTTATTTTAACGAAATTCGTGAAAAAACAAGCATAAAAAAATCCACTCAGTTGAGTGGATTTTTTGTTTTTATCTAAAATTTACTTTTCTATTTCTTTCAAGTTTTCCATTTTCTTTGTTGCAAGAAAACCTTTGATATCTTCGAAATGTTCTTTGACACGTTTATTTCCAAATTCGAAAACTTTCTCTGCCAATCCATCTAGGAAATCACGATCGTGAGAAACTAAAATTACTGTTCCTTCAAATTCTTTCAACGCATCTTTGATAATATCCTTTGTTTTCATATCCAAGTGATTTGTTGGCTCATCTAAAATCAAGACATTATAAGGTTCTAACAACAATTTTACCATTGCCAAACGTGTTTTTTCTCCTCCAGAAAGCACTTTTACTTTCTTATCGATATCATCACCTTTGAACATGAATGCACCCAAAATATTTTTAATTTGTGTTCTGATATCACCTTCTGCAATGCGATCTACAGTTTCGAAAATAGTTAAATCTTCATCTAATAAAGCAGCTTGATTTTGAGCAAAATATCCGATTTGTGCATTATGACCAATTTCTAATTTTCCTTCAAAATCAATTTCATTCATAATCGCTTTAATCATTGTTGATTTTCCTTCACCATTTTTCCCAACCAACGCCACTTTTTGTCCTCGTTCGATGACCATATTTGCATCCTTAAACACAATATGATCACCATACGATTTATCTAAATTTTCGACTACAACAGGATATTGCCCAGAACGTGCAGCCGCAGGGAATTTCAATTTCAAAGCTGAAGTATCAACCTCATCAACCTCGATAATATCTAACTTTTCTAACATACGAACGCGTGATTGTACTTGTTCTGTTTTAGAGAAAGTTCCGCGAAAACGTTCGATAAATAATTTATTTTCGGCTATGAATTTTTGTTGCTCATCATAAGCTTTTTGCTGATGAATTCTACGATCTTGACGCAACACTAAATAGTCAGAATATTTGGCTTTGTAATCATAAATTCGTCCCATTGTAACTTCAATAGTGCGATTTGTAATATTATCGACAAACGTGCGGTCGTGCGAAATCACCATAACAGCTTTGGCTTGATTTTTCAAGAAATCCTCTAACCATTGAATTGATTCGATATCCAAGTGGTTTGTAGGCTCATCTAATAAAATCAAATCAGGTTTACGCAAAAGAATTTTAGCCAATTCGATTCGCATACGCCAACCTCCCGAAAACTCAGAAGTTGATCGATCCAAATCTTCTTGCGCAAATCCCATTCCTTTCAAAACCTTTTCCACTTCGGCTTCGTAATTTACTTCTTCTATCGAATAAAATTTTTCACTGACTTCCGAAACGCGTTCGATTAGCTTCATATAATCATCACTTTCGTAATCAGTTCGTACAGTTAATTGCTCATTTAATTCATCAATTTCATTCTTCATTGATAAATATTCAGCAAAAGCTTTTGACGTTTCTTCGCGAACAGAACAATTATCTTCGGTTAACAAATGTTGCGGCAAATATGCAATTACCGCATCTTTTGGTGCTGAAATATTTCCCAAAGAAGGTTTATTGATTCCTGCAACAATCTTAAGTAAAGTAGATTTTCCTGCACCATTTTTACCCATTAAGGCAATTTTGTCATTTTCATTTATCACAAAACTAACTCCACTAAACAACGTTGAAGAACCGAATTGAACGGCAATATCATTAACTGTAATCATAAATTTTATCGAATAATTGCGGCAAAGATAATCTTTTTCAACCGAGATCAAATCAATAAAAAAGCTTGAGATTATCTCGAGCTTTTATATATTGTAAAGAATTTCTTAAACCGTTAAATCTTCGCCAATTTCTAATAAAATCAATTGAATATGACGCGAAAAGAAAATAGATTTCGCTTCTGCTTTATCAATTTTAATTGGTGGAAAAGTATCATAATGATAACCCAAAACCTTAGTTGCTTGCACATATTCTGCCGCAATAGAAGCACTTTTTGCCCCCATCGTAAAATTATCTCCGATTGGTAAAATTGCTAAATCAAGTTGTCCAATTGTATCCGGAATCAACTTCATTTCGTATGTCAAAGCTGTATCACCAGCGATGTAAACTCGCTTTCCTTCACTTTCGATAATGTAACCATTTGGATCTCCTCCATATGTTCCATCAGCAAATGAACTCGAATGAAATGCAATTGTAGATTGAATCGAACCAAAATCAAAACTAAATTTACCACCTGTATTCATTCCGTGTGCTTTTAAACCTCTTTCCGAATAATAAGAAGCAATTTCTGCATTCGAAATAATCAAAGCTCCTGTACGTTTTGCCAATTCTTCCACATCATACACATGATCTTGATGCGCATGCGTAATAACAATATAATCCGCTTTTAAACTTTCGAAATCGATATTCTTTGCTAATTCATTTGGTGTAATAAATGGATCAACAATAATGTGTTTACCGTTTGCTTCAATCGCAAGCGAGGCATGTCCTAAATATTGAATTTTCATTATATATTTTTTTGTGATTAACGAATTAAAGTATCAATAAAATCGAAACCGATTAAACTATATCCTAATAATACAGCGAAAAATAAAGCTAACATTGCTACTTGTTTCAAGAATGGATCGAAATCTTTAGGATCTTTTACTGCAAAAATTTGACGACGAATGGCGTTCGCAAAAAAGATTAAAATTAAAAATACAAAACCAGATAATTTACCTTGTTTAAGTGGTGACATCGTTACATATAATGCGCTTAATGCGAACGGAATCGTCATTAAAGCCATTTGGTAATATTTACTTTTTTGAAAACCTAATTTTGATGCAACAGTAATTTTATTGTTTTTGACATCATTTTTCACATCTCGCATATTGTTCAAATTTAGCACTGCTACACTCCAACATCCCATCGAAGCTGCAGGTAATAAAATTTGCCATTGAAAAACTTTAGAATATAAAAATTCTCCACCAGCAACAGCTAAAATCCCAAAGAATAAGAACACAAAAACATCACCTAAACCAATATATCCGTATGGTTTTTTTCCCATTGTATAAGCCATTGCTGCAAAAATAGACGCAACTCCCAGTCCAAGAAAAATGTAAATATATTTCATATCATTTGGATAAAAAGATACATACAACAATGCTGAAACGCAAGCTAAAGAAATTGCAACCATAATTCCAATAGCTATTTTCATTTGGTTTTGAGTTATCAATCCAGATGCTACAGCACGCTGCTCTCCTACTCTATTTGCGTCCGTTCCTTTTACCGCATCGCCATAATCATTCGCGAAATTTGATAAAATTTGGAAAGCCAAAGTTGTTAAAAGAGATAAGAAAAATATATCATTTCGAAAAATTCCTTCTGATTTTGCAATAAATCCAGCCAATAATAATCCACTCAAAGAAAGTGGTAATGTGCGAAGCCTTGCGGCTAATATCCATTTTTTCATACTGAACAAAGATAATGAAGATTTTACTTTTTTTATCATCTAAAATTGAAGTAATATTGCATAGAATTTATCTATTTCAACTACTAAAATGCCTCGTAAAAAGAAAACACAACAATCTATTTTTAGTACATTAAAAAAAATCAAACTTTCGACTTATGTGATTAGTTTACTGATTTTGTGCGTTGTTTATTTTACATATCGTTATCGTCATGGTATTCATTACTATTTTTCGGTTGTAGAAAAATCGTTGAAAGGCGAAAAATTGGTTGATGGTAAAGTCACAAAATTTGATATCCGAAATATTGAGGTGATGGATAAATATTATCTCAAAACTTTTGGTGTTGATGTTTCGCATTATCAAGGAAAAATTGATTGGACGAAAATGCATACGATTTACAATTTATATCCGATAAATTTTGCTTTTATCCGTTCTACAATGGGAACTTCGTCTATTGATGAGACTTTTGAGGATAATTGGGAAGGTGCAAAAGAAAATAATATTTTGCGTGGTGCTTATCATTTTTATCGTCCAGATGAAAACTCTACTTTACAAGCACAAAATTTTATTGCAAAAGTAAAATTAGAAAATGGTGATTTGCCTCCAGTTTTGGATATTGAAACCTTACCGAAAACACAATCCATGGATCGTTTAGTCGAAGGAATCAAGAATTGGTGCAAAATTGTTGAAGAGCATTACGATATCAAACCGATTATTTATACATCAGATAAATATTTTGAAGATTATTTACAAGATCATTTTGATGGTTATATTATTTGGATTGCCAATTACAATTTTTGGGTCCAAGAAATGAAAGGGCATTGGGATTTTTGGCAATTTACCGAAAAAGCAACCATAGATGGTGTAAAACGTTATAAAGTTGATGTGAATATCTACAACGGGACCATTGATGATTTAGAAGGTTTGACGCTTTAGAAAATTAATGAATCAATTTTACAGCTCCTTTTTCATCATAAATCAATGTATCTTTTCTTATCATTAAAATAGTATTTTCTTCAATTATAGGGTAAAAATAACAATACTCGCAATCTTCATCAGGTATCATTATACTGTCTGAGTATGATTTATTTTTATTAATTTCTACCTGTTGTGCATTTTGATTAATAAAGAATAAAGTTGTTCATTTGATTGAAAATCAGTAAATTGTTTTAACTACAAAACATTTACAATGAACAACTTACTTGCAAATTACGAAAGAATATTGGAAGTTCTACGAAAAATATCAACTGATACACTTTTAATTTATCAACGTAGAAGACCTAAACTTTTTGATTTAGAACTCATAAGTCTTGTCTTAACTGCTGAATTTATGGGTATTGATAGTGAAAATCATTTATTTCGAAATCTTCCTAATGCGTTAAGTTGTAAAATTGAACGTAGTATTTATAATCGTAGAAAACGTAGATTATCAGAGCAAATTAATAGTATTCGCCTCAAATTAGCGAAAGAATTT
>NZ_DCOI01000013.1:0-43766 GCF_002322895.1 Empedobacter sp. UBA1574
GAGGATATGACGTACCCACAGATTTCTTTAATAAAAATGTAGCAACTTTATAAAATAACAAAAGGCAAACAAACGTTTGCCTTTTGTGTTATAGTGAATTATACGTTGTGTAAAAATAACACATTTGAACATTACCTTGGAGTAGACCAACTAATCTAATTATCTCTTTTTTCCCATTTTGTAATAACTGAAGCCTCTAACTCTTGAAAAGTACAGTTTAGTTTTCTAGAATTTAAAATTATAGTTTCATTTGGATGCCAATTATTCATAACAATAAGAAGTCTTTTTAAAAGACTTATATTATTATTTATTATGTAATTTTTTTTATTTTTAATTGATAATTCTAAATATTCACCGGAATATGTTTTAACAGTTTTTATGTGAGAAATATCGTCCCATTTAATATATCCCAGACTTTCATAATTAGAATTATCTGTTATTCCAAAATTAGTTAATATAATACCTTTTTCTTTGTTTAATAATAGTATTATATGAGTGATAACCATAGCAAACGTATATATAAAACCTATTATTCCTCCAATAAAAATTAAAATATCATTTTGAATAAATTTAGAAACAAAGAAATTTGAGTTAAAAATCATAAAGATTGACAATATATTAGATAATATAAAAAATAAGATTAATCCAATTATTTTTTCGTTACTTTTCTCTATTATTATTTCACTCATTACTACTAGTATTTTAATGGTCCTGATACTGTTTGACTACTTTGAATTAATTTTTGTGTTTGTTGATTTTTTTGATCAGGTGTCAAAGGAGTCATAGCTTTATCTAAATAAAATTCCATTGTTTCTTCACCTACTACTCCTCCAACGACTGCACCTAAAAAGCCTGTAATAAGAACTCCAGGACCCGTTTCTGATCCTACTATAAGTCCAGCAGTTGCTCCTCCTAACATACTGTACATTCTCATATATCAATATTTACTTTTTTACAAAATTAATCTTTTTTACTTTATTGACATTATAACAAAAACTATTCTATATCAATAATGTAATTTATATTTTCAATTTTACAAATCTCCAACAATTATCTAAAACCAAATTACGGTTTTACGTAAAATAAAAATCCAAAAAATAATTTTCCTACTATAGTGATTACGTTTAAAAGAATTGCACGCCAAAAAACTGAACTTGCAACAAAAAATAGGACAAAATATTTAAGACCTAAGCTGCGAGCTCTTTGATATTTTCACGCTGGTAGCTCTGTTGAACGGCGCGATCTTTAAACTCTTTACTATAAAATTTTTTCTTCATTTTTCTAAGTTAATTTTTACAGCTTAATCCATAATTCTTATGTCCAAATAAAGGTAGCAAGATCAACCTGTCAGCCCACGAAAAGCTTAAACATTGTTCAAACTTTTTTTTAGGTTTCTTATCACCACAAAAAATCCTTCATCTAAAAGACAAAGGATTTCTAAAAAAAACTCAAAATGATAATTTTCTAACCATCAACCTTACTATGTTGTTTTCCGTAGAAAAAGTAAATACAAATTCCGATCACTAACCAAATTAAAAGTCGCCACCAACTTTCCATCGTTAATGATGTCATTAAATAAACACATACAATAATTCCTAAAATTGGAACTAGAGGAACCAATGGAACTTTAAACTTACGCTCAGCATTTGGCATTTTTTTGCGCATTACAATTATTCCAATAAACACCAATGTAAAAGCGAATAAAGTTCCGATACTTACCATATGCCCTAAATCTTTGATTGGAACAAAACCTGCAAAAATGCTTACAAATACCAAAAAGAATAAATTAGTTTTCCAAGGCGTGCGAAATTTTTTGTGAACATCTGAAAAGAAAGAAGGTAACAATCCGTCATTACTCATGCTATAAAACACACGACTTTGTCCTAATAACATCACTAATATAACCGACGTATAGCCTGCAATAATTGCCAAAATCAACACACTTTGTAAAAATGTATAACCTGTTACCGCAAAAGCTGTCGCTGCTGGAGAAGCATCTCCCTTAAAGATTTCGTATGGTACCAAACCTGTCATTACCCATGAAAATAACACATACAATATGGTACAAATAACCAATGACACCAAGATTCCTATTGGCATTCCTTTTTGTGGATTCTTAGCTTCTTGTGCTGCAGTAGAAACCGCATCAAAACCAACAAAAGCAAAGAAAACGACTGCTGCTCCTGCTGCAATCCCTGGCATTCCTCCAAATTGAGTTCCTGGAATATTTTTAGGAATAAATGGTATATGATTTTCAGGATTAATATGACTCCATCCTAAAACAATAAAAACAATTACAACTGTAACTTTTAAAATAACAAGAATATTATTGATAATAGCAGACTCTTTCGTCCCTCTAATAAGTACTAAAGACAATAAACACACAATAAATATTGCTGGTAAATTAACCATTCCTCCATCGGCTGGAGCATGCAATAATTCTTGAGGTAAATGAATATTAATTCCTTGTAAAAATTTATCGACGTATGCCGACCAACTCACACTTACGGTTGCCGCTGCCAAAGCATATTCTAACACCAAATCCCAACCAATAATCCAAGCTATAAACTCACCCATTGTTGCATAAGAATACGTGTAAGCGCTTCCTGCAACAGGAATCATCGAAGCAAATTCGGCATAACAAAGACCTGCAAACGCACAACCAACCGCGGCTAAAACAAACGATAAAGTAACTGCTGGACCAGCATGATCTGCCGCTGCTATTCCTGTTAAACTAAATAATCCGGCACCGATGATAGCGCCAATACCCAAAGCAACTAAAGCTCCCGAAGATAAAGATCTTTTTAAACCACCTTCTGTTTCTTGCGAATCTTCTATTAACTTCGCTAATGGTTTAATTTTCCAAATTGACATAAAAATACATGTGTTAAAACTTAATGAAATGTAAAGTGTTTCGGATATATTTTTAAGATTCGAAAAATAAATTTCATATTTTTTGGATATATCTCTAAAAGAAAACTTAAAATTTAAGAATAATATAATTTAAAACTAATATTAAAATATTTTTTTAAATTATTAATAATAATCACTCCATATTTTTAACGAAACAAAATCTTATAATCTAAACAAATACGAATAAAATTATTTTTGACTTATTTTATTGAGACAAAAAAAACCTCGAAAATAATTTTCGAGGTTTTTGTATTATTTTATTGAAATGATCTTCTTATTCTTCAATACTTGGAACTGCTACCAATTCGTTTGTATCAGCATCATAATCAATTTCATCAAAACTAAATCCAAACAACTGTAAGAATTCATCATGATAACCTTTGATATCAGAAATTTCTTTAATATTCTCAGAAGTTACAATTTTCCACAAATCATCCACTTCTTTTTGTACATCTTCACGCATTTCCAAATCATCAATACGAATACGTCCATTTTCATCCAAAGGAACTTCTCCATTTGCAGTATACAAGCGCTCTGCAAACAAACGTTGCATTTGCTCGATTGTACCTTCATGAATTCCTTTTGCTTTCATTACTTTGTACAATAACGAAATATATAATGGCACAACTGGAATCGCAGAACTAGACTGTGTTACCAAAGCTTTGTTTACAGAAACGTAAGAAACACCATTTAAATCTGCTAATAATTCGTTGATAACAGGAACCGTTTTTTCTAAATCGTTTTTAGCCATACCAATCGATCCATCTTTGTAGATTCTATGCGTCAATTCTGGCCCTATGTATGAATAAGCAACAGTTTTTACTCCTTCAGCTAAAACACCAGCAGCTTTCAAATCTTCCATCCAAAATTTCCAATCCTCACCTCCCATTACAGCAATTGTATTATCAATTTCTTCTTGAGATTCAATCGGATCAATTGTAATATCTGTAACTTCTGCTGTATGAAAATCTACTGTTTTATTTGTAAATGGTTCACCAATTGGTTTAAGAACTGATGAATACGCAACACCTGTTTTTGGGTGTGTACGACGAGGCGAAGCTAAACTGTAAACTACTAAATCTACTTGACCTAAATCTTGTTTGATTAAATCAATCGTTTGTTGTTTAATCTCATCAGAAAAAGCATCTCCATTAATACTTTTTGCATACAAACCAGCTTCTTGCGCTTCTTTCTCAAAAGCAGCTGTGTTGTACCACCCCGCAGTCCCCGGTTTTCTTGGTGCAGCAGGTTTTTCGAAGAAAACACCTATTGTTGCAGCATTATATCCAAAAGCAGCTGTAATACGAGATGACAGACCAAAACCTGTCGAAGCTCCAATTACCAATACTTTTTTTGGTCCTTCGGCTGAAATATTTTTTGATTTTACGTACTCAATTTGATTGTGAACATTTTTTGCAGTTCCCTCAGGGTGAGTCGTAATGCAAATAAAACCTCTTGTTCTTGGTTGAATAATCATTATACTTAATTTAGTCGCATAAATTTATAAAATAAATTCTATATAACGAAACGATCTTTTTGTACATAAAATCATTCTATTTTTGAGAAAATTAATAGAAATACAGATTTCGATTTACTACATTTACAATTACTCAAAACCTACTTACCTATGAAAGATATTCACATGGGTTATTTAATCAAAAAAAGTCGACGAACTTGGAATTGATATATCCCGTATCAAAGGTTTCTTCAAAACTTATTCTGAAAAAGAAATTAATACTCAATCGCTAAGTAAAGACATACAAATAGACGATTTATTAAATGGTCGAAGTTGTTGAAATATGATTTTTTTTAGAATTTATACACTGAAGAAAAAAAGAAAATTCAAAAAATTTCGAATGAATACAATATCCTTAAAAACACTATTCATAATTGAATAAAAAATTCCTACCACAGAATTAAATCTTATGATTTGAGTTCTGTTTTAGAAATTTTGAAATTTCAGCAAAAAAATAATTATACCAATACATCATATACTACTGATAAGTTTAAAATCAGTCGAAACACTGTAGCTAAATGGCGTAAAATATATGGATATTAAAAAACGGTTTCAAAAAGAAACCGTTTTTTAATTTATCTATTATTTTTATCCTCTTTTATTACTTTATGTACCGCTAAAGTTGCAAACGGAATAAATGCATACATCACATAAATGATAAAGTCTTCGTCGTCCCATTTATATATTCTTCTTACTCTAAAAAGTAAAATCAAGTAAGCTGTAAACCAAAAACCGTGAAAACAACCAGCAAATGGCATTGGCAACACATAATCGAATTGATATTTTATTGGCATTGCGACCAAAAATAAGAGCGTACAACTTATCGTTTCCCACACACATGATGTGCTAAACCATTTTTTTAACTTTTCGTCAGATACGTTTAACATTTTGCAAATTTAATCGTTTATTGATAGTAGAGGTATGATAATCATTAGTTAAAAAGTTTATTTTTACTCAATTATTGAAATAACTATTAATATTTATGATTATTAAACATTATGATTATTATTATTCATGATAATTACACATAACAATTATCAATATTATTTATTAAATTTGTAAAAATCCAAAACCTTATAATTAATGCATGTAGATAATTTTATTTCAAAAAAATTCAATTTAGCTTTACCATACTGGACAATCATCTGTCCCATTCTTGCCATATTTTCATTAACTATAGCCGAAGGATTTAAAGATCAGATGTGGTTTTCAGCAATCTTAGGAATTATTCTAATTTCAGCTGTTTTATCAGCTGTACATCACGCGGAAGTTGTTGCACATAAAGTTGGTGAACCTTTCGGAACCATTATATTAGCTTTAGCTATTACAGTTATAGAAGTTTCGCTTATTGTTTCGTTGATGATGTCCGAACCTACCGGCTTCCCTTCTGTTTTGGCAAGAGATACCGTTTTTGCTGCTGTAATGATTATTCTTACCGGAATTATCGGAATCTGTTTATTGGCTGGAGGAGTTCGTTATAGAGAACAGAACTTTATCAAACAAGGTGTTTCAACTGCTTTAATTACTTTAGTTGCAATATCTATATTGACCTTGGTTTTACCAAATTTTTTGACATCAGAAAAAGGAGGTGAATTCTCTTCTTCCCAGTTAATCTTTGTCGCAATTATTTCTCTTATTTTATATGGCGGATTTATTTCTGTCCAAACCATTCGTCACCGCGATTATTTCTTACCGCAAACTAGCAAAGATAATGTGACATCAGAATTACATGTCGAAAAACCAAATTTATTGACTACAATCTCGAGTTTAGTTTTATTATTAGTTGCTTTGTGTGCAGTCGTTTTGTTATCAAAAAAATTATCGCCAACCATCGAAACAATTGTGATGGATTTAGGTGCTCCAAAATCATTGGTGGGAATTATAATTGCCGTAGTTATCTTATTACCAGAAGGTTTAGCCGCATATAAAGCCGCAAAACAAGACCGTTTACAAACAAGCCTTAACTTGGCTTTAGGCTCTGCTTTAGCATCAATTGGATTAACAATTCCTGCTGTAGCAATCGTATGTTATTTTACAGGACTAGAAGTAACATTAGGAATAGATGCAAAATCATCTATCTTATTAGTATTATCCTTATTCACTGTTTATTTATCATTAAATTCTGGTCGAACAAATATTCAGCAAGGAATTGTTTTATTAACACTTTTTGCTACGTATTTATTTACAACAATAGTTCCTTAAAGGAAATTTAAAGACATAAAAAACGACTCAAAATTAAATTTTGAGTCGTTTTTTTTTATTATTTTTTTGGTAAAGAAACCATATTCGAATCTAACTTTTGATCTTTTTCTAAGAATATTTTTCCTCTCAAAATACTTTGAATTGTATTGATTAATTCTTTCTCGAAAGAATCTCTTAATTGAGATTGATGAAAAATTAACGAAACTTCACGTGTTGGAACTGGCGACTCAAAGTTTTTAACAAATTTCTTATACTCTTGTGGCAAATCATCTGCAACCAAAGCAGGCAACAAGGTCATTCCATATCCATCATTTGCTAATTTAACTAAGGCTTCAAAACTTCCTGAATCTAACTTAATCGGACGATTTTTCAGATTAGAAGTATCACATAAAGCCAACACATTATTTCTGAAACAATGTCCTTCTTGCAAGATTAATAAATCAGAAGTGTTTAGATCATCTTCATTGATTTTATCTTTGTCAGATAAGCGATGCCCGTTTGGTACATAAGCTACTAATGGCTCATAATAAAGCGGTTTTTCGATAATTTGATCTTCGAAAAGTGGTGAAACCACAATACCAAAATCCAACGAACCATCTTTTATTCCTTTTATAATTTTATCCGTTTGCAATTCTTTGATAATAAGATTCGATTTCGGATTATTTTTCTGAAATGTTTTATAAAATAATGGTACCAAAGAAGGTAAAACAGTAGGAATAACACCAATAATGAAATCACCTTCTAACAAACCTTTTTCTTCGTTTACCAAGTGTTTCATTCGGTTAGCTTCCATTAAAATTGTTTTTGCTTGCGCAACAATTTTCTCTCCAATTTGAGTGATTTTGATTGGATGCGATGTTCTATCGAAAATATCAATATTCAATTCTTTTTCCAATTTCTGAATCTGCATACTCAATGTTGGTTGAGTTACAAAGGATTTATCAGCAGCAATTGTAAAGTTCTTATGCTCAGCCACTGCCAGCACATATTGTAATTGTACTAATGTCATATATAAAAATTGATATCTATAAATTTTTGTGATAAAGATATACATTATTATATTATCAATCTATATCTTAAATCATAATTTAATCCATAAAAAAAGCCCGAATAAATTCGAGCTTATCATTAAATATAAATTTAATTATTTGTTTAATTGTTTCTGAATTTCAGCTGTCCAATCTTGTAATTTTTTAGCATCTTCTGGTTTCAAAGTTTGAGTAAAACCTTGTAATTCTTTTTGAAAATCTACTGATTGTTTTGTCAATTCAGCTAATTTATTTGCATCACCAGCAGTTGCAGCTAATTTCATGTCAGCAGCCCATTTGTTGTATTTTCCAACAAATTCAGTAATTTTTGGATCAGAGAAAGTTGGTAAATCTTTTGCTACATCAGCAATTTTATCCATTGTCTCTTTACCAGCTTCTACTTGGTCTTCTACTGTATTTGCTACATTTTCTTGTGTGTTTTCTACTTTTGCATCTACTTTTTCTTTTTCAGATTTACAAGAAGATAAAGAAACCACACCTAATACTGCAGCGGCTAAAAATAATTTTTTCATTTTAATTAGAGTTTTAAAGTTAATATTATTGATTGTTGAATATAAACAAATCTAACGATTTATTTTTGTTAATTTTTCAATTTTCTTTCGAAAATTGAACTTCATACAAATTGGCGTAATAACCTTTTTGATCCAACAATTCGCTATGTGTAGCTTGTTCAACAATCATTCCATTATCCATTACAATAATTTTATCTGCGTTCTGAATTGTTGCTAAACGATGCGCAATGATGATAGAAGTTCTGCCTTGCGTTAGCTTATCTGTTGCATTCTGAATCAATTCTTCCGACTCGGTATCAATCGATGATGTTGCTTCGTCTAATACCAAAATTTGTGGATTATAAATATATGCTCTCAGAAAGGATATCAACTGTCGTTGCCCAACAGAAAGGGTAGCTCCCCGCTCGCTTACTTCACTATAATAACCTTTTGGTAACGACATAATAAAATGATCGATTCCTATTATTCTAGCCGCATTCTGAACTTCTTCCAACGAAATATCTTTATTTCCTAGAACAATATTGTCATAAATTGTTGTATTAAATAAGAAAACATCTTGCAAAACAACCGCAACGTGTTGACGTAAATTTTTCAATTCCATATCATGGATATTTACATCGTCTATTTTAATTGTTCCAGAATCGATGTCATAAAAACGACTCAATAAATTAATTATAGTAGATTTTCCAGCACCTGTTGCTCCTACAATTGCAATTTTTTCACCTGGTTTTGTCGAAAAAGAAATTCCTTTCAACACCAAATTATTCGGAACATAAGAAAACTTCACATTTTCAAAATCGATTTTACCTTTTACATGATCCAACTTTATTGTTCCGTTATCTGGCAACGTTTGATCATCATCAATAATTTTGAACACACGATCTGCTCCTACCAAACCACGCTGAATGGTATTGAAACGTTCTGCAATTGCACGCATTGGCGCAGTTAACAACGTAACATATTGTGTAAAAGCAATCAAATCTCCGACAGAAACATCTCCATAAACAGCAGTTCTAAGACCTCCAAACCAAATCAAACTTCCTGTTGCTAAAGCCGAAATAATATCGACAACAGGAAACATTAATGAAAAATAGAAAACTGTTTTTAGATAATTTTTCTTTAAATCATTATTAATCGAAACGAATTTATTGTATTCTGCTTGCTGACGATTAAAAACCTGAATAATATTCATTCCTGTTAATCGTTCTTGCACAAACGTATTCAGCTTCGCCACAATTGTACGTTCTTCTTGGTAAACATTTTTCAATGCTTTTTGGAATAATCGTGTAATAATCATCATCAATGGAAGAATCACAATCACAACCGTTGCTAAAACCCAATTCATCCAATACATCACAAAAACAATGAAAATGATTTTTAGTACATCGCCTAACATCACTAAAATTCCGTCATTGAAAACCTCGGCAATCGTTTCTATATCAGAAACTGAACGCGTTACCAAAACTCCATTTGGCGTTTTATCGAAGTAACCAAGCTTGAATTTGATCAAATGATTATACAAACGAACGCGCAACAAACGGATAACTCGTTGTGCAACAACATTCGCTAAATAAACCATAAAAAAAGACAAAATTCCTTCGAAAACTAACACCAAAGATAGTTTCACGATTTGCATTTGAAGCCCTGATAAATCTTTTGTCTGAATATAATCGTCGATGATATTTCCCGTTAAATACGGACGATAAACAGAAAAACACGCACTAAAAACCGCTACAAAAACCACCGACCAAAACATCACTTTGCTTTGTGCTCCGATTTGTAAAACACGTTTTAATCCATTAAAATCAAACGATGTATTCTCGTTATTTGAACTCATTTTTAAATAATTCTTTTGGATATTGAACATCTACCAAATACAATCCTTGCGCTGGTGCCGAAGCTCCTGCCGAAGAACGTTGTTTTTGTTCAATAATTTCTTCAAAATCGTGGATAGAAATTCTTCCTAATCCAACTTCAACCAATGTTCCAACAATTGCGCGCACCATATTTCGTAAAAAACGATCGGCAGTGATTTGAAAAACCAATTGTCCGTTTTCATTTTTGCGCCAAAAAGCCTCTCTCACATCACAAATATTTGTTTTCACATCGGTATGTAATTTAGCAAAACTTCCGAAATCTCCTTGCTTAATTAACAATTTTGCTGCTTCATTCATTTTTTCAATATCCAATTCTCGATTAAAAATCCAAGCACTATCAAACGCGAAAGGATCTTTGAAAGGTGAAATAAAATAATTGTAAGAACGTGAAATTGCATCAAAACGAGCATGCGCTTCATCATCCATCAAAAATAAACGATAAGCAGCGATGTCCTTTGGTAAAAAAGAATTTAACTTTTTGATTATATCAACCGATAATTCTTCTTCATAATCAAAATGAATAAACATCTTTTTCGCATGAACACCAGAATCTGTACGCCCTGCTCCGACAATCGAAATTTCTTTTCTTAAGATTTTAGACAATCTATCTTCAATAACTTCTTGAACCGAAATTTGATTGGGTTGAATTTGATAACCAAAATAATTTTTTCCGTTGTATGCTAATTCTAAAAAATATCGCAATTGTTGTAAATTTGAGCAACAAAAATACAACCTTTTGAAGAAAATTCTTTTACTTTCGGACACGCATTCTTATATCGACGATAGAATTTTGGAATATGCGCAACAAGCAGACGAAATTTGGCATGCTGGCGATATTGGCGATATTTCTGTAACCGATAAATTAGCTGAAATAAAACCTTTGCGTGCTGTTTATGGAAATATTGATGATAATAAAGCGCGCGCAGAATTTCCGCTCAACAACAGATTTACGTTAGAAGGTGTTGATGTTTGGATAACACATATTGGCGGTTATCCAGGGAAATATAATCCTACAATACGAAAAGAAATCACAGAAAATCCTCCAAAATTATTTATTTGTGGACATTCACACATTCTAAAAGTAATGCCTGATAAACAATTAGGGTTAATTCACATGAACCCTGGCGCAGTTGGTAAACACGGTTTTCAGAAAGTTCGTACAATGTTACGGTTTGAGTTGAATAAAGGAAAAATTGAAAATTTGGAAGTGATTGAATTTAAGAAATGATTTTCGAATCTCGCATTTCGAGATTCGAAGTTCGCATTTCGCTTTATTTCGCTAACTTGAATTCTTTCAGAATAGTAACAAACTTCGAATTAGTGATATATTCTCTAAATTCGTGCGAATCTTGTCCAGAAAAATCTGTTTCTTCTAAGAATGTATAATTTTTAGAAAGCTCATCATATAAATCTTTTTTGTAACCAAAATCTGTCGCAATCAAACTTCGAGATAAAACCCCAATCTTTCCTTTCCCTAATACATAATCCGTATTATTTATCGTGATATGCATGCGTTTTAACTGAGGTGTAAAGGTTTTTAATTGATTATTATCCAATGTGAAATCAACTTTTCCAATCGCAGGCGCCAACATAATGCTGTAAATTTTATTATTATTTTCTAACAAAGTTTCTGCATTCGTAAAATCGACATGATGCGCAGTTTCAGCACGTTTTATCTCACTTTCACGCAACGAAGGATTCACCAACGAGCTCAAAACAACCGATGCGCCACGACTATGCGAAATCAAATAAACGTCTTTGTTATGAATGACATTCAAAATTCTACGAAGCCCGAAAACACCCGCCATTTGGCTATTTGTCGTTGCACTTACCCAAACTTTTGCAGTACCAAAAAGACTCTCGTTCACCAATCCATCCCAATAAAAATTAATCACCTCATCATTCGAAGAATTAATATTCATATAAGTTTTGGCTTTATTGTAATTTTTCAGGCTAAACAAATAATCATTATCAATTCCATGCACAAAAATGATGACACGTTTCTTATTTTTAACTCTTTTTTCGATATTTTTCAAACGCAAACTTTCATAAGAAGTTAATTGATTTTGAAAATTGCTTTCAGTCGCAATTTTCATTAATGAATAATCTCTACGACTTGCATTTTTAGGAGGTTTACCATACGATTTCAACCAATTATCTGGGTAAAAATTTCCGTTTTGATCCACAAAAGAACTTGTTGTATTTGGTTGAATAAAATTATTTGGATTCTGAGAGGTTGGCACATTATGTATTGCTGCACATGACGTTAAAAAACTAATCACGAAGATATAAAACAAGTTTTTCATATGATAAAAATTGGTATGCGAAGTAACTACAATTTTCTTTATTTCGCAATAGATTTTGTACCTTCAACCATAAGTTTAACAAGGTTTTAAGTGAAATATACAATCAAACAAATTTTAGACGAAACAAATCATCGTGCTTGGAATGATCCAACAAAACGATGGAAATATTATCAAGAATGGAATAGAGCGTTATTTTTTCATTACAAAATTGACAAAGAAATTTTGAGAGAATTAGTTCCAAAAGATTTAGAAATTGATGAAATAAATGATTCTGATTGGGTCTCAATTATCGCATTTACAATGGAAAAAATTCGACCTCGCTTTTTGCCTGCACTCTCTCCTACTTCTGATTTTGACGAAATTAATTTGAGAACATATCTCACAAAAAATGGAAAATCTGGTATTTATTTTTCATCGATTCGAGACCAGATTTAATGCATTATTCAGAAGGTGTGCAAGTTGTCGCTTGGAAAAGGATAAAGTTTAACAATTAAATTTTCTTTCTCAATAAATGTTGCATTCCATTGAACCATTCTCGTTGAGAACCATCATCTATATAACCAACTTTTAGATACAAATCATATGCTGATTTATTTTTGAAATTAACCGCTAAAACCAATTCATCAATTGTTGGAAAATTATCTTTTACAAAATCATCCATCAAACTCATCGAAATTTTTCCGTAACCTTTTCCTTGAAACTCAGGGTTTATTGATAAAGAACGCAACAACAACGAATTCGTATTATTCGTCATCTCCAATTTATCGTCACCATAGTCTAACACAAAAAAACCAATTGGTTCATCATCTAACAAAATTGTAATTGGTTTTGCATGTCCATCTGTGCGTAATTTCAAACGCTCAAAAGTCTCGCTAGGTAAGGCTGTAAAAGAAATTTGATCTTCTGGTAAATGATATAACAAAGCATTGTGATGTTTAATTTCTGTATGTTTGAGTTGAATTGTTGGCATAATCATTATTTTCAAATAAAAGTAATCAAAACATTCTAAATCCTATGTAAAAACAACAACCTTTATCTATTAAATTATAGTCAATTACTGCACAAAATTTAAACTCATTCTAACCAAAATAGTTTTTAAATTGTAGTAAATATCAGTCTAAATCTACAATTATGGATGATCAAAACAAGTTAAATATTCAAATAGGAACAAGTCAAAATACAGATGGTATCTATATAGAAATCACAGAAAATGGATCTTATATCTTGCACGGAAAACCTAAAATTGTTCAGCAGTTTATCATTCCAAATCAGCAAGGAATTTCTGTCAATTACCAAGAAGGAGAAAAATTTGAAGCAAAAGATACAACTTATCTTTGCCGTTGTGGATTATCTCAACACAAACCTTATTGTGATGGTTCGCATAAAAAAGCAGCAGAAAATAATGTTGATTTAACTGAAAGAGCAACTTTTAATCCCGAATTATTAACTGCAGAAGTTATAGAAGAACCTGTTATTTCACTTACTGATGACGAGAAATTATGTGCTTTTGCTCGATTTTGTGATAATGGAAAACGTATTTGGAATCAAGTCCAAGATTCCACACACAACTCTGTTAATTTGAGTATTGAAATGGCGCATCATTGTCCTTCTGGACGATTGATTGTTTGGGATGAAAATAATCAACCAATTGAAAACGATAACACCTCAGCTTCTATTGGAATTATTGAAGATGTTGCGAATGATTTGAGCGGTCCTTATGCGTTATGGGGAGGAATTCCGCTAAAAAGTGCGAATGGCGAATATTACGAAGTGGGAAATCGATAAACAATTTGCCGTTGTGGACAATCTTTTAATTAGTCTTTTTGTGATGGAACACATGCTTAGATGAGATTTCAAGATGGTTTACCAAAGCAACAAAAAGTAAAAGGATTTTTTTTTATAAATGATATTAACATAAAACGCTCAAGAAAATCTTGAGCGTTCAATATAATAATGATGTTTATATTTTTTAATTATTAATTACACCAGAGCCTAAAAGTTCGTCTTCAACATACCAAGCACAGAATTGACCTTCTGTGATTGCAGATTGAGGGTTTTCAAATTCAACATACATTCCGTTTTCAGCTTTGTGTAAAATTGCTCTTTGCAAAGGTTGGCGGTAACGAATACGCGCCATCACTTCCATTGTTTCGTCGGTTTTCAAAGTTAAATCTTCGCGAACCCAATGTACTTCCTCTTCTTTTATAAACAATGCTTTCTTCAATAAACCTGAATGATCAGCGCCTTGACCTGTGTAAATAACATTAGTCTCTACATCTGTATCAATAATAAACAAAGGTTCTACTTTTCCTCCAACTCCCAATCCTTTTCGTTGACCGCGAGTGAAATAATGTGCGCCTTGATGTTTACCTACAATATCTCCGTCTTCTTGTTTGTATGAGAAACCTTTTGCTTCGAAATCTAATGCTTCATATTTATTTTCAAAAGTTGGAATTTCTCTTTTATATCCGTTCCAATCTTTGGCTATTTCTACAATTACACCTTCTTTTGGTTTTAATTGTTGTTGCAAAAATTCAGGTAAACTAACTTTTCCAATAAAACATAAACCTTGCGAATCTTTCTTATTCGCTGTAACCAAGCCTTGCTCTTGCGCAATTCTTCTCACTTCTGGTTTTTCTATATCTCCAATTGGGAATAATGCTTTGCTTAATTGATCTTGCGACAATTGACATAAGAAATATGATTGATCTTTATTGTTATCGTTACCTTTTAACAATTGAAAAATCTCTTTTCCATTTTCATCAATTGTAGAAGTTTTTCGTGCATAATGTCCTGTTGCTACATAATCTGCTCCAAGCTCTAAAGCTGTTTTCAAAAACAAATCGAACTTAATTTCTCGGTTACACAACACATCAGGATTTGGTGTTCTTCCTTGCTCGTATTCATTGAACATATAATCTACAATACGTTCTTTGTACGAATCAGACATATCAATTACCTGAAAAGGAATATCTAATTTTTTAGCTACCAACAAAGCGTCTGCACTATCTTCTATCCATGGGCATTCATCTTCCAACGTTACCGATGCATCGTTCCAATTACGCATAAATAATCCGATCACATCATAGCCTTGCTCTTTTAGCAAATAGGCTGTAACACTTGAATCTACTCCTCCAGAAAGTCCTACGACAACTCTTTTCATCTTAAAAAATTTCAGTCTACAAAGTTATAAAATAATATTCGACGAATGAATATCATACATCAATCTATTTTTTGAATGATTTTGACTGAAAAAATAAGATAAAAATAAGGGTACAAATTCCAGTTAAAAATGGATAATATAAGTTAGATAACACATCAACCGAAGAAACCTTTGTTGCACTTGAAATTGTATTTGCAGCTGCAACCGCTGCCAAAACTTGCGCACCATAAGGTAAGATTCCTTGTACAAAACACGAAACCGTATCCAAAATACTTGCCACACGTTTTCCCTCTAAATCATGATGATCAGAAATATCTTTTGCAATTTTACCACAAATCAAAATTGTAATTGTGTTATTTGCCAAACAAGCATTCGCCAAAGCTGTAAGCGACGCAATACTCATCTCAGCCTGACGTTTTGTTTTAATATTTTTGGTTAGATGATAAATGATAAAATCTAATCCGCCATTCAAACGAATAATTCCAACAATTCCACCAATAATTAAACAAATAATACTCAACTCAAACATTCCTTTAAAACCTTCATTAATAGAAGAAACTAAGTCTAGTAAAGGAACACCAGAATAGAACAAACCAATTCCAAGAAACGAAAGAATTCCTACAATTAAAGCCCAAATCACATTAATTCCAGACATTGCTAGTCCAAAAACTAATAGATAAGGTAAGATTAAAATCAAGTCAAAATCTAACTGTTTTCCTTGGAAATTGGTTGTGTCAAAATGTTGAGAAAGTGAAAAATATATAATCGTCGAAACAATAGCTGCTGGAACTACTATTCGAAAATTAGTTTTAAATTTAGACTTCATGCTCACTTCTTGCGTACGTGTTGCAGCAATCGTTGTATCAGAAATAAATGATAAATTATCGCCAAACATCGCTCCACCAACTACTGCTCCTAACAAAATTGGCATAGAACCTGGAATCATTTTATCCATTTGCACTGCAATCGGCGCAACAGTTACAATTGTTCCAACCGATGTTCCCAAAGCCGTCGCAATAAAACAAGACAACAAAAAGAAACCTGCTACAATAAAGGAAGAAGGAAGATAATTCAAAAATAAATTCACTGTTGATTCTACAGCACCAATTGTAGATCCTAAACTTCCAAACGCTCCAGCGAGAAGAAAAATTAAAATCATCAACATAATGGTTTCTTCACCCGCATTCTTACAAAAAGCCTCGGCTTTCGTATGAAATGAAACCTTAGGGAATTGAACAAATGCAATTACTAATGCTAACATGAAAACAACCAATGCTGGAACAGAATAAAAATCGTTCAGATAAATAGATGCCGAAAAATAGACAAGTATGAAAATGATTAAAGGCAATAAAGCCCAAAAATTTCCTTTTTTTATGATCATATTACTAAAAATTCAGAAAAATATTCTGCAAATATCTATCGAAATTTTAAAACATGAAAATCAAATATTTATTGATTTATAAGTTTTTAGGACAGTAGAATAAAAAAAGGAACATCTTTCGAAAGATATTCCTTCATTTAGAAAAATTTTCTAAAAACTGTATTTTTATTTCGCAATTAATTTATTTGTTTGTGTAATTGCGCGCTCATTTTTTTCTTCAATCCAAGTTTTACCTTTTATTTTTCGCATCACATTATCGTATGTACGCATCAAAAATATGTTATAAATCGCTTCGGACAAATTTTTTGGTTTATGTGCCAACGAACGCAAACTCATCGAAAAACCTGGCGTCAAATATTTCATATAATGCCACCAACCTTCTGGCATATAAAGCATTTCTCCGTGTTTTAAGTCTGCTACCATCGGATTTATATTTTTCAACGCTGGCCATTTATCAAAATCAGGATTATCAAAATCAATATCTTCTCTACAAATTACCGAATGTGGAATTTTGTACATGTATTTCGAATCCTTTGGCGGAACAATAATACAACGTTTTTTTCCTGCAAAATGGAAATGCAAAATATTCGCTAAATCGATATCATAATGCATAAAAACATTCGATCCTTCACCTCCAAAAAATAACATTGGCATCGATTTGAAAAGATTCAAACCCAAATCTGGCATTTTATAATCTTGTTGCAATTGCGGAACTTGACTCATCAAATTGTACAAAAATATACGCAAATCTGTCGGCTCACTTTGCAACAAATCTACATATTCAGACATTTTCATCTTTGCTATTGGTTCATTTACTTTCTTCGTATAATCAACCGGATCATTATTGTATAAAGGGACAACCTTGTTGCCTGCAACTTGTTTTATATACTCAAAATTCCACTTTTCGTACGCAGGCCAATCCTCTGTAATTCGCTCTACTACAACTGGTTTTTGAGGTTTAACGTAATATTTCTGAAAATCTTTTGCAGAAATACTTTCTACTCTTTCAACTTCTGTGAAATTAAAATTCATCTTTTATGTAAAATAAAGTGCAAATTTACTTAACTTTTTTGTTAAATCTGAACGATGCAATTATTAAACCAATCTTTTTTAAATATGATTTAATAATTATTTCTGATTTGATAATTTATTAAATATACATTGAACTTTACTATAACTGATGATAGAAAATACATCAATTCTTTCATTATCTTTACATTGAATTTTTAAAATCGATTCGTTGAACACAAAAAATCTATTTTTTTCCATTTTTTTTATTCTACTGAATACGTTTTGTTGTGCACAGCAAATTTTTCCGTATTTGGAACTTAAAGATGAGGACGATTTTGAAAAAATAGAAGCAATTTCTCTCGAAAATGACTATAATTTTCATCATTTATTGGGAAATTTGAGTCATAATTTTACTTTTCAGAACAATTCTTCGGAAGATATTTCGGCTAAATTTATTTATCCTTATCAAGCTTCTCAAAATGTGTACGAATTAAAAGCTTTTGTAAATGATAAAGTTTTCGAAATTCAATCCAAATCGATTGTAGATATTCGAAAAGAGTTAAAAAATATTGATACTTCAACTATTTTTAAAAATCAACAAAACAATCAAGTTTTACAATTAGATTTAGGAAAAATTCCTGCACATGCTACACTAAAAATTAAGCTAAAAGTTTCGAAAATTGTTGAAGAAAATAGTTTGAATTATCAAGTTTCGTTTTTAGAGTTTATCGTGAAACGAACAGAATCTTTTACCCAAATTAATCGTTGGAACAATCAATTGAATGGTTTTCCGAAAAACATAAATTCAGATATTCATCTTTCGGGAAATTTTCCGATTTCAAAAATTGTTTCTGATTTAAAATTTTCAAAGGAAGATGATCGAAATTATGTTTCAAAAAATTCCGATAAAAAGATTCCAACTCTTCAATATGCTTATACAAAAAATGAACTACAAACAGGAATTGAAACGTTTACTGAAAATGGTTGCGATTATATTTTAGGAACAATTGAACCTGCAAATAATCCTTCTAAATATGATGCTCCGCGAGAATTTTTATTCGTTTTGGATGCTTCTGGTTCTATGATGAATCAACCAATTGAAACCACCAAAAAATTGATGTATCAACTTCTTCCAAATCTAAACGAAACAGATAAATTTAATGTGTTGGTTTATTCTACGAAAAATGAATTAATTTTTAATTCTTCTCAATTTCCAACGAAAGAAAACATCAATTTAGCTTTAGAAAAAATTAATTCTTTGAATGGAACTGGCGAAAAATTATTGGATGAAACAATCAAACAAATTCAGAAAAATCCTTTTGATAAAAATTATAAACGAATCATTACAATTATTTCTGATGGAGCGATGAATTTGAATGAAACTGTTTACAATTCACTCCGAAATTATGCAAAAGATACTCAATTTATAACATTAGGAATTGGAAAGGAATTGGACTATCATGCGATGAATTTCATAAGTTTAGCAACAGGAACGCTTCCGATTACGGTCAATGAACCAAGAGAATTGAATCAGAAAATAACACAATTTCTGCAAGCTGTTTTGAATTCTTCTATTTATCATCTTAAAGTTCAATCATCCCAAATCAACCTCAACGAAACATTTCCGAAGAATTTCAATACGTATTTAGCTCAAAATTCTATCAATTTTATTTCACGCGATTGTAATCGTCGTTATCCAAAAAAAATCGAAATCATAGGTCTTCAATCCAACCAAAATTTCACTCAAAATTTTGAAATCAAACAACCAAATCCAAGTGAATTTACAGAAGCAATTAAATTTTATTGGGCAAAACAAAAGATCGATTATCTCTTAAAAGATGAAGAACGTTGCGGTGAAATGTGCAAAAAAGATGGACGATATCGAAAAGAAATTGAGAAAATTGGAACTGAATTTAACATTTCAACACCTTATAATTTATTGATTCAAAAAGGAAATATAGAAAATTACAACAATGATTATGATACAGATGCCGATGGCGTGATGGATATCGAAGATGAATGTCCGTATATAAAAGGAAATCGTTTTGGAAATGGTTGTCCTGAAAGTAATTTGAGTGATAAAAAGATTGGAAATTATGTTCAAGATTATTCAAATTATTTAATGGAAACCGTCGAATTTGATTTTGATAAAGCTGAAATCAGAGCTATTGATTATCCAAAATTGGATGAAGTTGTTGCAATTATGAAACGAAATCCATCACATCATTTTGTTATCGAAGGTCATACAGATGCGGTTGGAACAGAATCTTACAATATAGATTTATCACAACGAAGAGCAAACGCTGTGTTGAATTATTTGGTAGAAAAAGGTCTAAATAAAAATCGATTTTCAATTTCCGCTAAAGGCTTTTCAGACTTGAAACACAAAGAATGTAATCCTGCTGCAAATTGTATTGATTGGAAAAATTTTGAGAATAGACGAGTTAGATTTAAGATAAAATAATTATTGTAACAAAAAAAGACCAAGCTTTCACTTAGTCTTTTGTATCTTATAATAATTAACAGCTTAAGAAATTCTTTCAATCAAAGCCATGTAGAATCCATCATAATTAGTTTGAGATGGATAATGCATTTTATCTGAAACCATTTTATAATTTGGATTATTCTTCAAGAATTTTTCTACTTGCTGCTCATTTTCTTGTGGTAAAATAGAACAAGTTGCATAAACCATCATTCCACCAACTTTAATGATTTTAGAATAATCAGCTAATATTTTTTCTTGTGTTGCTAATATTTCGTCAATAAATTCTGGTCTTAATTTCCATTTTGCATCAGGATTACGTTTCAAAACTCCCATTCCAGAACAAGGTGCATCAATCAATAAGCGATCAGCAGAATTCTCCATACGCTTGATTGTTTTTGCTTCAATCACCTTTGTTTGTACATTCTGAACATTGTTACGTTTTGCACGACGTTTCAATTCTTTCAATTTCCAATCGTACAAATCCATTGCAATAATTTGCCCTTTGTTTTCCATCAAAGCAGCTAAATGCAATGTTTTTCCTCCGGCACCAGCACAAGCATCTACCACACGCATTCCTGGCTGAACACGTAAATAAGGCGCAATCAATTGCGATCCTGCGTCTTGAACTTCAAACCAACCATTCTGAAATTCATCTGTACGGAAAATATTTGTTTTCTCTTCAAGCTCTAAAGCATCTTGATATTTCGATAAAACTTTCGTTTTTATTCTACGCTCCTTCAACGCTTTTTGTAATGTTTTACGGTCTGTTTTCAAGGAATTCACACGTAAAACTGTTGGTGCTTGCGAGTTCATTGCATGCACTTCATCTAACCAACGATTTCCCAACGACTTCTCTCCTAACTCGAACATCCAATCTGGATACGATTCTGCAACCGCAATATTTTTAGACGAATTGTGATGTCTTTTCAAGACTTCTTTTGGATAGATTTTTTGAAATTCTTCCCATTTTGGTAACGTTTGCTCTGGATCTAAAGCAAACCAAGTTCCAACAAACTCCCAAATTGTATCAGGAGAAAGCGGACGGCTCATTGCCCCTTCAACCAAACGTTTCCAACGAACTAAATCGTAAACCGTTTCGGCAATAAAAGCACGATCGCGCGCTCCCCATTGCTTATTCGATTTCAATGTTCGCTCAACTTCTTTATCTGCATATTTTCCTTCGAAGAAAATTTGTTGCAATGTGTCGGTAATTCCGACAAATAAATTTTTATATGGTAAAATCTTCATAACTCGGTGCAAATTTACAAAGACTTAAATGATTAGCGTAATTAATTTATAAGATTATACAACTTCAAAAAGATCTTTTATCTTTTGAGGAACCTCAACCACTTTATTTTGCTGATAATCGAAGGTCACAATTCCTGTTTTCGCTTTTGCAATTAATTTATCTTTTGTAGAAATTTTATAGATTACATCAAAACTAACACGCGAAAAATCTTGCACACCAATCTCAATCAACAATTCATCACCATAAAAAGCTTGATTTTTATACTCAATCGCAACATCACCCATAATCACACTTACACCTCCAAAATCTAATTCCGAATAGCCATAATGTTGAAAAAACTGAATTCGCGATTCATGTATAATGGACAATACTTTATCGTTTGCCAAATGATTTCCATAATTGAGATCAGTTATGCGTACTGGTATTATTGTTGAAAATAAAAATTTGTCTGAAAAATCTAATTTTATACGAGCCATTTTGTAGATATATTTGCTCAAAGATAAGAAAGTTGTATAAAAAAAAACGGGTTTAAGCTCCTCAGCTTAAACCCAATTGATTTTTAAAAAAACTTACACTAGTAAGTATAAATTTAACATTAAAAAAAATCAATCTTACTCTCTACTACCTAAGGTCAAATTTAGAAATAATTTAATAAACACCAAAACTTTTTAGAAAATTTTTATTATTCTTTTTTATTTAAAATAAGACTGATATTAAAAACTCTAAATATTAGATTATTATATAAAAAAAGCACTCTATTAAATACGACCTATATAAATAAAACATGCTATTTTTTATGTTTGTGAAAAATAGTAATTTGCAAGGCCAAACTTTTAACATGAATTTGATTCAATACATTCATCAACATCTTAATTCTATTTCAGAAAAATCAATCAACAATACAGTAAATTGTTTGAATGAAGATAATACCATACCCTTTATTGCGAGATATAGAAAAGAGGTCACAGGAAATCTTGATGAAGTTCAAATTTCTGCTATAAAAAAACTGCAAAATCAATACAATGAAATTGTTTCTCGAAAAGAATTTATTTTAAAAACATTGGAAGAGCAGAATCAATTGAGCAATGAATTACAACAACGTATTCAGAAAAGTTTTGATTTGGTTCAATTAGAAGATTTATATCTTCCTTATAAAAAGAAGAAAAAAACACGTGCAACCATTGCAAAAGAAAAAGGTTTAGAGCCTTTGGCAAAAATCATCATGAAGCAAAATAATATTCCTGATTTGGATGATTTAGCAAAAAAATATCTAAATGAAGATGTGACAAGTATCGAAGATGCTTTTGCAGGTGTACAAGATATTATTGCAGAATGGATAAATGAAAATGAATATGTACGTCATCGATTGCGAGATATTTTCAGAAAATCTGCTTTGATTGAAAGTAAACTAGTAAAATCTAAAATAGATGATGAAGATTCGGCTAAATACTCGAACTATTTTGAATACGAAGAATTATTGAAAAAAATTGCTTCTCACCGATTATTGGCTATTTTACGCGGCGAAAATGAAGGTTTTTTGAAAGTAAATGTATCAATTGATAAAAAAGAAGCCTTCAAATTTTTAGAATACACTTTAATCAAATCTATTCAACCAGAAGTTTCTTGGGTTATTGAGGAAGCGATAAAAGATGCTTACAAACGACTTTTAGCTCCTTCAATCTCAAATGAAGTGTTGAAAGAAGCAAAACAAAAAGCAGATGAAACATCAATAAATGTTTTTTCGAAAAACTTAAATCAATTGCTTTTGGCGCCACCTCTGGGAGAAAAACGAATTTTAGCGATAGATCCTGGTTACAAATCGGGTTGTAAAGTGGTTGTATTAGATGAGCAAGGTGATTTGTTGCACAACGAAAACATCTATCCGCATGCGCCTCAAAATGAAAAAACACAAGCCATCAAAAAACTAAAATCGCTTATCAATGCTTATAATATCGATGCAATTTCGATAGGAAATGGAACAGCTTCTCGCGAGACTGAAAATTTGGTTCAGAATATTGCATTTGATCGTCCACTAAAAGTTTTTGTTGTAAATGAAGCTGGTGCTTCGGTTTATTCGGCTTCTAAAATTGCGCGCGACGAATTTCCGGATAAAGATGTTACCGTTCGCGGTGCTGTTTCTATAGGCCGCCGTTTACAAGATCCTTTGGCAGAATTAGTAAAAATAGAGCCAAAATCGATTGGAGTTGGTCAGTATCAACATGATGTCGATCAAACTTTATTGAAAAATGAGTTGGATGATGTTGTTTCTTTCTGTGTAAACAAAGTTGGTGTAAATCTGAACACAGCAAGCAAACATTTACTAAATTATGTTGCAGGAATTGGTGAAAAAATGGCTGAAAATATTGTAGAATATCGAAGCGAAAATGGTGCATTTAATTCGAGAAAAGAGTTACTAAAAGTTCCTCGTTTGGGTGAAAAAGCATTCTTACAAGCTTCTGCTTTTTTACGAATTCCAAATGCAAAAAATCCGTTAGATAATTCTGCTGTTCACCCAGAATCGTATGCTCTTGTAGAGAAAATGGCGAAAGATTTGAAAGTTGATTTGAAAGATTTGATTCAAAATAAAGAATTGATTAATCAACTTGATTTAACCAAATATATTACCGAAAAAGTAGGTTTACCAACTTTAGAAGATATTAAAAAAGAACTTGAAAAACCTGGTTTAGATCCGCGTTCTACTGCAAAAGTTTTTAGTTTTGATCAACGATTAAAGAAATTCGAAGATTTGCAATTGGGCATGAAAGTTCCTGGAATTATTAATAATATTACCAATTTTGGCTGTTTTGTAGATATAGGAATCAAAGAAAATGGTTTGATTCATATTTCTAAAATTTCGAATGAATTTATTTCAGATGTAAATTCAAAAGTGCATTTGAGTCAACAAATTGAAGTAACCGTAATTGGAATTGATACAGAAAAACGTAAAATTCAATTGTCTTTGATTGATTAAGGAAAATAATTTCAAAATTAAAAGGCAATCTAACGAAAGATTGCCTTTTTGATTTTATTATTTTCTGAGCAGAAATTAATCCTCAAATTTTACTTTATATTGTTTATCAAACTCTTTTTTCTGCGCATCAGTCATTTTACTACGCATATATTTTATTGTAAATCCACCAATCATTTTATCACCTTTATAATACATCCAATCTGATAATTTAGTTGGATCTATCACAATTGTATCATTGTGTTTAACCAATTTTGTGTATTGAGGTACGTTGTCCACAATTCCTTTTAATTGATCGTTGTCCGAATATACATCACGAATCCAAATATGCTCTTTTTGTGTCGCATTCGGAATATCATACATTTGTTTGACAATAAAATTAGTTGTCGTTGTATCTTTCATCGACAACGCCAATTTGAAATCATCAAACGTTTGTTGCGCTTCCTTCCCAATACTATCCAAATCTTTTTGTTCTTGCTTTTGCTTATCCAAACCTTTATAAGCTTCTACTCCAGCATTTTCTTTGTTACCACAAGAAAATAATAAAACCGAAAAAGCTATTGCGAATAATGTATATTTCATAATTGTATTTCTTTGATTGTTGTCCTATAAAGTTACATAAATTTATTCAAAATAAGATAAATTCAACTCTTTTGGTGTTGGCTGAATCCATTTTTGATGACCAAAATAACTCCAAGTTGTATAAGCTAAATTGTAATTTGCATTTGTAAATTGATAATAATCGCTACCATTGACAGAAACTTTTGCATCCACAAAAACTTTGACATCTTTCACACCATTTTTCGCATAATCATATTTTACATAACGTGCAAATTGCCACATCATATCTGGGCTAACCGCCATTTTTGACATTTGTTTGAAGGTTAGATATTTTGTCAAATCTACTTTCTCGCGTTTCAAGAATTTACCTTTTTTCTGCGGATCTGGTTTCGAAACATATACCACAACTTCACCCGCTTTGTTACGCAACATCATTCGCCAAGCCATGCGATGACCTTCCTCTGTCCAAAAAACATTTCCTGGAATAAAATAATGACGAACAGGTAAATATATTTGCCAAATCACATAGAAAAACATCAAATAAGAGAACATGACACGACGTGTTGTCAATAAATTATCATCATCCGAACGATCCATCATAAATGATTTTTTAGGAAAAACAACTTCCTGAATCTTAACGGGATCATAAAAGAAAATTAACATTGCCAAAGCAAAGAAAGGAAATATTCCAATCCCGAAAACTGCAGAATTGAAAATATGAAAGGCTACAGCACATTTGAAAGCGATTCCACGCGTTCTATTCATCAACATTGCAGGAATAATCAATAAATCGAAAAAGAATCCGCCCCAAGCAAAAACTTGTGCAAACTCTAAACTACTTACAACTTTTCCTAATCCAATCAAATTATATTTTGTTGTTAATAAATCGCCATATTCGTGAAATTTCATTTGTAAAAAAACACCGTTAAACCAATCTGGATAAATCTTTGCAAAAGCCGCAAAAACATACACAATCAATAACTGGATAATGAATAATGTTGGTACCCAATTGCGCATGGTTAGACGTTTTATTTTCGGAAAAATTAAACTATCAATCGAAAAGAAATGATGCGCAGGAATTATCGTCATCATCCACGAAACTAGCATAAACAGATAATAATGGTTGTTGTAGCTTGTTTTTTGCATGAAATACGTCAACGACCATAAAATAGAAAATACGATAATTGAAAATCGATAAGCAAATCCAAACACGATAAACCAGCCTAAAATTCCCATGAGCACGTACAAATAAATCATATTTTGTCCCAAGAAAACATTTGTCCACTCGAATCCGATGAACGAAAATGTAATGTGCGGTTCAACAAAATTTGTTTGTACCCAACCTGTAAAAATGGCTCCCCAACATTCTGCAACAATTAATAAACCAAAGATTATTCGGAAAATTACAAGTGGAGAATTATCAACTTTTCGGAATAAATATTCGCTAAACATGATTGATTGTTAATTTTGGCTAATTTAAAAATAACCTTTAGAGTTTAGCTACTTTTAGCGTATATTTATTGTATGAAAACGAGGAAAATTATTTTGTTTGATGGAATTTGCAATTTATGCAATCAATCTGTTCAGTTTGTGATTGAACATGACAATAAAAATCAATTTCAGTTTGCTTCATTACAATCTGATTTTGGACAAAATTTTTTGAAAGAAAATAATTTGGATGCCGCTCAATTTGATTCTATCGTTTTTATTGAAGATGATAAATTTTATACCAAATCATCTGCTGCGCTAAAAATTGCTAAATATTTGGACGGAATAACTTCGTGGTTGACTATTTTTATGATTGTTCCAAAACCTTTACGCGATGTGGTTTATAGTTTTATTGCGAAAAATCGTTATCGTTGGTTTGGAAAACAAGAAAGTTGTTGGTTACCTACTCCTGAATTAAAAGCGAAGTTTTTAGATTAAGTTTTAAACTTCTTGATTCAAATAGTTTTTAATCTTCTTAAAAAGAATTACCCAAAAATAAAAAGTCAATAAAAGGTTTATTACTACAATTATCAAGAGAACAAAGTTTCCATTTAATATTGTTGAATCTATTTCTCCCATTTGAATTAAAAAAAGCGAAAAATAAGCAAACAACAAATAAAATGATAATACTCTATATTTCCTTTTTGAAAGAATGCTAATGAATAAAAATAGTATTGTTATCAATCCTAAACTATAAATTGAAACTTCATCTTCACCTCCAGAAGATTGTAATTGGGAAGTATAATAAAAATCATTTCCTTGCATATAGCCTAATCCATCTGTGTATTTAATAAATAAAAAACAACAAATGACTTGAGCAATATATAAAACTTCAAGAAAAGAGAAATGGACTTTCAATTTATTAACTCTGTTTAATTTATTTAATCTTCTGCAACTATTTTTTCATTAATTTTTACAATAGCTTCGTTAATTCCTTCAAAATACTTTTCCTCACTAAAGTTTGGAACAACTACCTCATCAATTAGCTTTTGAGAAAATTCGTCAGAAAATATATTTCGTGCAATCTTATTCGTCGAAATTCTAACTTCTCTTGATTTTAAATTAAACACAATTATCATATTTCCCTTTTGAAATCGATCAGAACTATTGTTATTAAGGATTGAAAATGAATAATCTATTATATTTTCATTTGGAAAATAATCATCCGTAGAAATTATAAATAGCTGAAAACGATTAATCTTTTGAATTTCCTTTAATTGTTTTTCAAGTTTTGCTAACTCTTCTCTATTAAAAACTTTTTCTAAATCAACAACATTTGAAAACGGAATCAAAGAATAATTTTCAATATAAGGAAATTCAGTACAATTTTTAATCAAATTCTTTTGTAGATTGAACTGAAAGATGTTTACATCTGATATTAAAAAGTCTACTGCATCAGTATTGAAATATTTATTAAAATCTAATAAATTTTTAGCTGGTTTTTTCTTTTTAAATGATTTACAGATTTCTTTGCTTATTTGATCATAATCTTGTGCATAAGAAAATGTAATATTTGTGAATAAAAGAACTGATAGAAGTATTTTTCTTATCATTACAACGAATTAAAATCTACTGATTTTTATATTTCTCAATTGCAGCTTTTATTTTTTCGCGACGATTAGATGGAGATGGATGCGTACTTTGAAATTCTGGAACTTGACTTCCACCCGAAGCTTCTTCCAAAATATCCATTACACCAATCAATGCTTCTGGATTATATCCTGCTTGAATCATAAATCGAACGCCCAAATCATCAGACTCCAATTCATCATCACGACCATATTTCATATTCACCATATTCGCGACTAGTTGTGCGTAATAAGCCGAATTTGCATCTCCAGCTGCAACGCCTGCCGCTCCTGCAATTCCTTGCGAAAGTTCTTGTTTCGACATTTGTTCTGCACTATGACGCGCAATAACGTGACCAACTTCGTGTCCCAAAACTCCAGCCAATTGGTCTTCGTTTTGCAAACGCGTCAACAAAGCTTCGGTAATAAAAATTGGGCCACCAGGCAATGCAAAAGCATTTACAGTTCGATTATCTGCCAACACATAAAACTGAAATGGATAATTCGTTTTATGCGCATCACTAGTATTGACCACTTTCGCGCCTACTCGTTTTACAAGTTCTTGGTATTGCACATTGCGAGATAGTCCACCAAACTCTTGAGCCATTTGCGGAGCCGAATTAATTCCCATCGCAATTTCGTCATCTTTGGTTAATGAAATATATTGCTTTTCGCCTGTAATTTCATTGACTTCCGAAGAAGAAAAATATTTTATAACAGAAAAAATAACAATTGCTGCGGCAATTATTAATTTCATCGACGTCCCGCCCTTTTGCATATCAGTATAAGGTGTTAATTATTTTTTGTGCCTTTTCTTTAAAATCTCCAAAACATCTTTTAATTCAAAGCCACGAGCATGTAAAGCCATAAGGTAATAAAAGAAAACATCTGCCGATTCTTCCAAAAAGTTTTCGTCGTTATCTTGTTCCGAAGCAATCACCATTTCTACAGCTTCTTCCCCCATTTTTTTAGCGATTTGCGAATTACCTTTTTTATGAACACGTTTCATTTTAGATTTTTTCGCATCCTCTAATTTCGCCTCTTCCATCATTATTTCCAATTTCTTTAAGAATGGAAATTTTTTTTCTTTTTTGACTTCAGAAGTATTTTCATTAAGTTCCATAAAATCGTTTGTTTTCATAGATTTTTTTAAACGTAGAATAAATTTAAGAAATTCTACCGAATTATTTATCTCAATTCTATTGCCAATATTACTATTTTTTGAAAAAAAAGAAAGTTTTTATTCACATTTATTTCTAAAAAAATAAAATTCTAATCTATTCATTCAATTAATTTTTAAGATTGTTATTCACTTTTATTTTAAGATAAAAAAACGTATTTTTACGCGAAAATAAACATAGCGCAAACACAATGAACACAAACGATTTTTCCATTAGACATATTGGAAACAATGCGCAGCAAGCAGCTGAAATGCTTTCTGTAATTGGGAAAGATTCTATTGATTCTTTAATTGAGGCAACAGTTCCTCAGAACATTCGATTGAAAAATGCTTTGGATTTACCAGAAGCTTTATCAGAATTTGAAGCTATTAATCATTTAGCTGAAATCGCTTCAAAAAATAAAAAAGTAAAAAATTATCTTGGATATGGATATTATGGTACAATTTTACCAGCACCAATTCAACGTAATATATTAGAAAATGCTGGTTGGTACACAGCTTATACACCATACCAAGCGGAAATTGCGCAAGGACGTTTAGAAGCTTTATTAAATTTCCAAACTGTTATTTCTGATTTAACAGGTTTACCTATCGCAAATGCCTCTTTATTAGACGAAGGTACTGCATGTGGTGAAGCAATGCACATGTTATTTGAATCTCGTTCTCGTGATCAAAAGAAAAACAATGTCAACAAATTTTTTGTAGCAGACAACTTATTCCCTCAATCTGTAGCAGTTTTAGAAACGAAAGCACACGGTTTAGGAATTGAATTAGTTGTTGGAAACTTTGAAACAACTGAATTAACAGAAGAATTCTTCGGAGCGATTGTACAATTCATCGGAAAAGGAGGACAAATCAATAATTATAAATCATTTGTAGAAAAAGCAAATGCGGTTAACGTAAAAGTTGCTGTTGCAACAGATTTATTAGCTTTAACATTGTTAACACCTCCAGGTGAATGGGGAGCTGATATCGCAATTGGTACTTCTCAACGTTTTGGTGTTCCAATGGGATACGGTGGACCACACGCAGCTTTCTTATCTTGTACAGAAGAATATAAGCGTGTAATTCCAGGACGTATTATTGGAGTTTCTCAAGATCGTTTAGGAAACTATGCATTACGTATGGCTTTACAAACGCGTGAACAACATATCAAACGTGAAAAAGCAACTTCTAACATTTGTACTGCACAAGTATTGTTAGCAGTTATGGCTTCTTTCTACGCTGTTTATCACGGAAAAGATGGTTTACAATATATCGCTGATCAAATCCATACTAAAGCAGCTGTTTTACACGGAGGTTTAGAGCATTTAGGATTTAAATTAGTGAATACAAATTTCTTCGATACAATTCAAATTGAGGTTGAAAACTCTGACGAAATTGTGAAGATTTTTGCAGAAGAAGAAATTAATGTAAATGGATTCGAAAACGGAAAAATTTCAATCACAATTGATGAAATGACTTCTGAAGAAGATATTTTTGAAATTTTAAGTGTTTTTGCAACAATTAAAAATACAGAAGATGGTTTCGAATTTGAAGTAGATGATTCTTATTTACCTCAAGATTTAATCAGAACTTCTGATTTCTTAACACACGAAAACTTCAATTTATATCATACAGAAACAGAATTAATGCGTTACATCAAACGTTTAGAGCGTAAAGATTTAGCGCTTAACCAATCGATGATTGCGTTAGGTTCTTGTACAATGAAATTGAATGCTGCAACAGAATTATTGCACATGTCTTGGGAAAGAATGGGGAATGTACACCCTTTCACTCCAAAAGATCAAGTAAAAGGTTACCAAACATTAATCAAAAACTTAGAAGATTATTTAGCTGTAATCACAGGTTTTGATGCAACTTCTTTACAACCAAATTCTGGTGCACAAGGAGAATATGCAGGATTGATGGTAATCCGTTCTTACTTTGAAGCAAGAGGAGAAGGACACAGAAATGTAGCGTTGATTCCACAATCTGCTCACGGAACTAACCCTGCTTCTGCTGCAATGGCTGGAATGCAAGTTGTTGTTGTGAAAAACTTAGAATCTGGTGAAACAGATTTAGTTGATTTGAAAGAAAAATGTGAAAAACACAAAGATAACTTAGCTGCATTGATGATTACTTATCCATCAACTTATGGCGCTTTTGATAGCAATATCGAAGAAGTTACTGAAATGATTCACGCATACGGAGGTCAAGTTTATATGGACGGTGCAAACATGAATGCGCAAGTTGGATTAACTTCTCCAGGAAATATTGGTGCAGACGTTTGTCACTTAAACTTACACAAAACATTCGCTATTCCTCACGGAGGTGGAGGACCTGGTGTAGGACCAATTTGTGTAAAAGCACATTTAGCTCCTTTCTTAGGATCTTCTCCATTAATCGAAACTGGAGGAAAAGAAGCGACAAATACATTTGCTGCAGCTCCTTATGGTTCTGCGTTCATTTTACCAATTTCTTACTCTTACATTTTAATGTTAGGAGCAGAAGGTTTATTGAAAGCGACACAAGGTGCAATATTAAATGCTAATTACATGAAAACTCGTTTAGAGAAACATTTTGATATCTTATATACAAATGGAAACAATGTAGTTGCGCACGAATTTATCTTAGATTGTCGTCCATTCAAAAAAGCAGGAATTGAAGTAACTGATATTGCAAAACGTTTGATTGATTACGGATTCCACGCACCAACAGTATCTTTCCCAGTTGCTGGAACATTGATGGTTGAGCCAACAGAATCTGAGAATAAAGCAGAATTAGATCGTTTTTGTGATGCATTAATTTCCATTCGTCAAGAAATCGACGAAGTTGCAAACGGAGATTATCCAGTTGACAACAATGTATTACACAACGCGCCTCACCCAATTCACTTGATTACAGCAGACGAGTGGGAATATCCTTACTCTCGTTCTAAAGCTGCATATCCAGCAGAATGGGTTCGCGAACGTAAATTCTTTGCATCTGTTTCTCGTATTGATGATGCTTACGGAGATCGTAACTTAATCTGTACGTGTGCTCCTATCGAAGCCTATATGGATTAATTATTCTAGAAAGAATATATTTTTAAATACAAATCGCTCTGAGAAATCGGAGCGATTTTTTTTATTGAAATAATTTAAATGTTTAAAATGTTTGTATTTCTTAATTTTTTTTTAAAATTCATTCTAACTAAACTTTTAATATTAAAACATTTATGAAAAATTATGCTGCCGAGTTTTTCGGTACTTTTTGGTTAGTTTTCGGAGGTTGTGGTAGTGCAATCTTTGCAGCTGGTATTCCCGAATTAGGAATTGGTTACGCTGGTGTTGCATTAGCATTTGGTCTTACTGTATTAACAATGGCTTATGCAGTTGGTCATATTTCTGGAGGACATTTCAACCCTGCTGTCTCTTTCGGATTATTTGCTGGAGGACGATTTGATGGAAAACAACTTATTCCTTATATTATTTCACAAGTACTCGGAGCAATTGCTGCAGCTGGTGTATTATACTTAATCTCATCTGGAAACTCAGATTTTGCAATTGACAATACCAAAGCTGGTGCATTCGCTTCCAATGGATATGGAGCCTTTTCTCCACATGGTTATAGCATGTTATCTGCTTTTCTAATTGAATTTGTCTTAACAGCCTTCTTCTTAATTGTTATTTTAGGTGCTACAGATAAATTTGCAAACGGAAAATTTGCTGGAATTGCAATTGGTTTGGCTTTAACATTAATTCATTTAATTTCTATTCCAATCACTAACACATCTGTAAATCCTGCCCGTTCTACATCACAAGCTATTTTTGTAGGCGGCGAACCTTTAACGCAATTATGGTTATTCTGGGTAGCACCAATCGCTGGAGCAATTGTAGGTGGATTAATTTATAAATTATTATTACAAAAAGACGAAAGTCAAGCATAAACTAAAAGCTCCGAATGGAGCTTTTTTTATTTTATTAACTGATATTCAGGATAAAATTCATTAAGTATTTCTTCTTCTTTATTCGGTAAAAAATAACAGGTTACATAAAAAAGTAAAAAGATAAAACTAAATATAATCGAAAATACAATATTTAAAATAATTTGGTTATTATCAAGATGAATCAAAACCTGCAAACTTAGATTAAACAAAGAAAATGCAAACGAGATGATATAAAGATTTTTAAAAATAAGCTCTTGTAAAATCAGTTTTCTATTTTTCACACTTAATTTTTGACGATATTTTTTTTGTAACCTTATATATCGATAAATAAATAATCCAAAAAATAAAACAATCGTACTTAAAATAGCAATTTTACTATATTTAAAAGCTATCAAATTAAACAATAATATTCCACTCATAACAAAAATAAAATACTGAAAAGTAAGTAAATGACTTTTCATCACTTTCCAAATTAAATTATTGTATTTTTTTTGAAGCGCAAACCTTCTTTTATCTACAATTTCAGAAAAACCAAATATTCCAAACTTCTTAAATTCATTTTGTAAAGCATCTTCAAAAGTTATAGTTTCATTTGTTTCCCATTGTTCTTCAATTCCACAAGCCAAATGATCGGCTAATTCCAATTGCAAATCATAATACTCAACATAATGCTGACGCGTAAAATCGATTAATTTTTGAACTTCAAAAGCAGAAATTTTTCTCATGATTAAATCAATTTAGGGTTCAATAATTTTTGGATTTGTAGCATTGTTTCTGTTAACAATTGAATTCTTTTTACAGATTCTTTAGTTCCAAACTCAGTCAACTTATAATATTTTCTTATTCGACCTTCTACTCGCTCAGCTTCCACTTCAATTATATTCTCAGCTTCCAGCTTATGTAAAATAGGATACAATGCACCCTCTTTTAACTCAAATTCATCTTGCGTTAAAATTCTAATTTTTTGAATGATTTCATAACCATACATTCTTTTATGATCTTGTAATAGTTTTAAAATAATCGGTTGCAGAGTTCCTTTATAAAATTGAACATCTTTCATATACCTAAGTTTCTTATGTAAGTTAAGATAAATAATTCAATTAAAAACACTTTAACTAAAATTTATTTCAAAAACTCATCTGTAAAATGTTGTGTTTTCTTTTCTGAAGAAAATTTCGTTTGATTATAATCTGCTGATTTATTCTTCGGAATCGAAAGTGAATTCCATTCATTGTCCTTTATTAATTTTCCTATAAAAACAATTTGACCAACATGATACGGATAATGCGCCAATTGACGATTAATCGCTTCTATTACTGTATGTCCTTCATTTCGGATATAAATAATTTGCTGTAAATCTTCGTCGGTTTTAATTTGTGCTAAAGCATCAAACAAATACTTCCAACCTTTCTCCCATTTATCTAAAAGTTGTTCTTTAGTTTTGATTCTATCTTCAAATTCTTCATCACGATTTCGCCACTCTTTTTCACCATCTGTTGTCAAAAAATCAGTCCAACGCGACAACATATTTCCTGAAAGATGATTCACGATAATCGCAATGCTATTTGAGTTTTCATTGTATTGCCAAAACAATTCTTCATCCGTTAATTGTGAAAATGTTTTTTCACCCAAATGTTTATAATACTGGAATTGTTTGATAATCCCGTTTACTAAATTATTTTCCATATTCTGTTAATTAGTTCCTTGCAAATTTTTGTGATTATGCTTGCGTTTATAATGCGTTTCCTTAAATTGATTTTTATCCGTTGTCACTATTGAGATATTTCCATCAATCTCCATCATCGCCAATTTCACATCTTTAATATGTTCTACACCATGTTCGCGCATTGCTTCGTTCAATTCTTCCGAATTAATTCCCAATTTGCTCAACATCGTAAAATCAGCTTTTCCATTACGAATTAAAATTTCAGATTTTTGTTCAATTAAGTTTCCTAAAAATTTATTTTTCAACATTATTCTTTTGAAAATAAAATTTAAAAGAAACAATACAAAAGCTGCTATCAATCCTCCTTGCAAACTCGAATCTGAACCAACCATTGCATTTTGTACAGCGTTACTAATTAATAAAATTAAGATTACATCGGCCGTATTTAATTGGGATAATTGCTGTTTACCAAAAATTCTAAGTGCAATTAACATAAAAAAATACACCGAAATACAGCGCAAAACAATTTCTAAATAACCTTCCATACATTTATTTTAAGTAAATAAAAGGTACTAAAAAATCCGTTCTGAAATTGGAACGGATTTAAAAATTTATTTTGATTTTCTAAGAATATAAATTCTGGAAACTCTTAAAATTAAATAGATAATTGCGAGATAAAACTTTTTCTCATAAAACAATTCAAGACCTCTTATTGGGAAAAATTTTTCTGATAAAAACGCTAACAATAAAATTACAATAACCGCAATACTAACAATATTAATTGCTTTATCCATTAGTTGTTATATTTTGGTTGAATATTTTTCTTCATCATTTCGTATAAAGAATGTCCAATTCCTTGTGTAATCTCTGACAGATTTTCGAAATTAATCACCGAAACTTCATCGTTTTTTTGATGATAATGATGTTGATTCTCCATGTTTACAGAAGAAAGCGCATGCGATACCACTTTATGATTCACAAAATTTACATTATCCGAACGATAAAATAATTGTTGCTGCAAATAAGGGTCGTTTTCAACTTTGAATGTTTTAGTAGAATTATTATTCATCAAATTCATCAAATCCGAACGGTCGCTACCTGTCATATATACTTTTCCTTCGCCGAAAGCAGAAACAGTTCCAATCATTTCTAAATTCAACATCACTTTCATATTTGGTAAATAAGACTGAAAATCTGTGTTTTCTACCAACATTTTAGAGCCAATTAATCCAATTTCTTCCGCATCAAAAGCCATAAACATCATAGTTTGCTTAACTTTTTTGTTTTTGAAATAATCAGACAAAGCCATTACAGCCGAAGTTCCACTTGCATTATCATCTGCTCCATTAAAAATTTTATCCTCACCTTTGTCATCTGTTCCAACATGATCAAAATGCGCACCTACAGCGTAAATATCAGACGATTTACCTTCTTTAATTCCGCAAACATTTTGTCCTGTTTTGCCTTTATATTCAAATTCGATTAAATATGAATCACCAACACAAGGTTTTAATTTATTTTGTTTGAATTTTTCAGCAATCAATTCAGCAGCCAATCGATTTTCGGGCGTTCCAAATTTTCGACCCTGCATAGCATCAGAGGCTAATTCTTCGACATATTTCTTTTGATTTTCTTTTGAATATTGCGCGTTTGCTTGATTGAAAGCAAGTAATCCAATTGCAAGTAAAGTATATTTTTTCATTTTTTGTGTGAACTTAATTTGACGGAAGATACGAAAAATTAACTTTTCTTCTCAAACATCAATTCTTTTACTTTTTCTTTGTCTTCTTTTTCATTCTTTAGGTCGAACATTGTTCCGAAAATACGATCCCAAAACGTATTGGAAACGCCAAAACCTAATTCTTCGTCTTTATAATGATGCAAATGATGATTGCGCCAAAGAGGTTTCATAAACTTGAAAGGCGGCGCAACAGCATGAATCAAATAATGCATAGACGCATACAATAAATAACCAATCATAAAACCAGGAAAGAAAGCAAAGGTGTATTTCCCTAAAATTAAATATTGAATCAAAAAAATAATTGACGCCAAAAGAATACTTGGAACTGGAGGCATAAACAAACGTTGTTTATCGCGTGGATAATGATGATGATTTCCGTGAAAAATGTAAACAATTCGTTTTAGACTTGGTTGTTCGGCTGTCCAATGAAAAAGATAACGATGCGCAAAATATTCGAACAAGGTCCAAAATAACATCGCTCCAAAAAAAATTGAAATAAATGTTATTGTAGATAAATCGTAGCTAGAAATTCCATAATAAATACAATAGGAAAGTAGAGGAATGTACATTCCCCAAATAACTGCGGGATGACCTTTTGTCAACATTTCGAGGTATTTGTTTTCGAAGATTTGCGCTTGACCTTTATTATGTATTTTCTCAAATTTCATGGTTACAAAATTTAATTTACTTAAAAATAAGGTTTTAACATATTTTAAACAAACAATCTCTAAAAATTAATTGTTAAAAAAAATCCGAAAATCAAAGTTTGATTTTCGGATTATATGATAAATAAGAAAATTCTTATCTGTTTTCAATTTCAACGTAATCACGTAATGGTGCTCCTGTGTATAATTGACGAGGGCGACCAATTGGTTGATTTGTTTCGCGCATTTCCATCCATTGTGCAATCCATCCTGGTAGACGTCCAACAGCAAACATAACTGTAAACATTTCAGTTGGGATATCTAACGCTTTGTAGATAATTCCTGAATAGAAATCTACGTTTGGATATAAGTTTCTTGATTTGAAATACTCGTCTTCTAAAGCAGCTTGCTCTAATTTTTTCGCAATATCTAAAATAGGATCATTGATTCCTAATTTCTCTAAAACGTTATCCGCAGCTACTTTGATGATTTTCGCACGAGGGTCAAAGTTTTTATAAACACGGTGTCCAAATCCCATTAAACGGAATGGATCGTTTTTATCTTTTGCTTTAGCTAAGTATTTTTCAACATCTCCACCATCATTTTTGATCGCTTCTAACATTTCTAATACTGCTTGGTTAGCACCTCCGTGTAATGGTCCCCATAATGCAGAAATACCTCCAGAGATAGAAGCAAATAAACCTGCATGAGAAGAACCTACTAAACGTACACTTGATGTAGAACAGTTTTGCTCATGATCCGCGTGTAAGATTAATAATTTGTCAATTGCATCAATAATAACTGGATCTAAGTCTAATTCTTGACCTGGTTTTTTGAATAATAATTGATAAAAGTTTTCTACATAAGATAATTTATCGTTAGAGTAGTTAACTGGTAATCCTTTAATTTTTCTTTGTGTCCAAGACGCTAATACTGGGAATTTACCTAATAAAGTAACTGCCGCTTTGTACATATCATCTGGAGAAGTAACATCAACAACTTTTGGGTTGAATGCTGATAAAGCAGCTGTTAAAGATGTTAATACTCCCATTGGGTGAGCAGAACTTGGGAATGCATCTAAGATTTTGATTAAATCTTCTGACACATAGTTATACTCATTAATATCAGCGATAAATTTATCTAATTCAGCTTGTGTAGGTAATTCTCCTTTGATTAACAAATACATTACTTCTACGAAAGAAGATTTCTCTGCTAATTGTTCAATAGGATATCCACGGTACATCAACTTACCTTCTTCACCATCTAAAAATGTAATTTTAGATTCGCATGCCCCTGTATTTTTGTAACCTGGATCCATTGTGATTAATCCAGTAGCACTTCTTAACTTGGAAATATCAATAGATTTTTCATCCATTGTACCAGTTGTAACAGGTAGCTCCAACTCATTTCCGTTGTAATTTAATATTACCTTATCTGACATTTTATAGTTTATATTATTTATTGCGTAATTTACACTTTTTTTATTAATTTGAGACTGATAAATATCAGTCTCAAATTATTTTATCGCTTAACTTTAAAAGCCTTAAGCCCTGGAAAAATTGCAGTTTCTCCAAGAATCTCTTCAATACGTAATAATTGGTTGTATTTCGCCATACGATCAGAGCGAGAAGCAGAACCAGTTTTAATTTGTCCTGTGTTCAAAGCAACAGCTAAATCTGCAATTGTAGCATCTTCTGTTTCTCCAGAACGGTGAGACATAACTGCTGTATAACGTGCATTTTGCGCCATTTGTACTGCTTTGATCGTTTCTGTTAACGTACCAATTTGATTGAATTTTACTAAGATAGAATTTGCTGTTTCAACATCAATTGCTTTTTCTAATTTAGTTACATTCGTTACCAATAAATCGTCTCCAACAATCTGAACACGTTTACCGATTTTATCTGTTAAGATTTTCCAACCTTCCCAATCGTTTTCATCCATACCATCTTCGATAGAAATAATTGGATATTTCTCTGTCAATTCTGCTAAATAAGCTGCTTGCTCTGCAGAAGTACGGATAGCTCCTTTCTCTCCTTCGAATTTTGTATAGTCATATTTTCCATCGTGATAGAATTCTGATGATGCACAATCTAATGCAATCATAATTTCTTCACCTGCTTTGTAACCTGCTTTTTCTATTGCAGAAATTACAGTATCTAAAGCATCTTCTGTACCATCAAAAGTTGGTGCAAATCCACCTTCGTCACCTACTGCTGTAGATAAACCACGATCGTGTAAAATTTTCTTTAATGCATGAAAAACTTCAGTTCCTTTGCGTAACGCATCAGAAAAAGATTCTGCCTGAACTGGCATAATCATGAATTCTTGGAACGCAATAGGCGCATCAGAGTGAGAACCTCCATTTACGATATTCATCATTGGAACTGGTAATGTGTTTGCATTAACCCCTCCAATGTATCTAAACAATGGTAAACCTAATTCTTCTGCTGCAGCTTTTGCAACCGCCAAAGAAACACCCAAAATTGCATTAGCACCCAATTTAGCTTTGTTTTCAGTTCCATCTAAATCAATCATTACTTGATCGATTAAATTTTGTTCGAAAACAGAAAAACCAATTAATTCTGGAGCAATCACTTCATTTACATTCTCGATAGCTTTCAAAACTCCTTTACCTAAGTACAAGTCTCCACCATCACGTAATTCTACTGCTTCATACTCTCCTGTAGATGCTCCTGATGGAACAGCTGCACGACCTAAAACACCTGATTCTGTATACACGTCTACTTCTACAGTTGGGTTACCACGAGAATCTAAAATTTGTCTTGCATGGATATGCGAAATAATGCTCATTATTAATATTTTTTAATTGATAAAATTTTGATTTACCAAAAATAATGGATTTGAGTAATCTTTACAACGAAATTATCTTTTTTTAAAAATAATTTAATTCAAAAACAATTCGAAAAATTTATGCATGCATAATAAAGAAGTATAATTTAGATGCCTGCAAAGATTATTATTTTTTGAGTGAATTAAAAAAACTTTCGATAAAAAATTTAATTCGTTATTGTAAGCGTTCCATTTGCATTTACATAAACTTGGTAAGTTCTTGGTGCTCTGTTCGCTACTTTTGTAGGTTGTCCTGTCAATAAAATCCATTCAGAATTATCTGCATCACATACAATACTGATGTCATTCTTTACATACAAAGTAGTTTCTGCACCAGGACAAATATGCGGCGCATTACGATCGTAAGCTTTAAAACCAGAAGCTGTACGTACAACAATCAAACCTCTAGAACCTGCTGTTGCTCCTTCAACATATACCCATCCTCCTGGATTATTTAGATTAGAATATAATGGTAAATTGATATTGATTGATACATTCACAATTGTATTTGGCACACAACTTACTGTACCGTCATCTGAATTGCAACCTTGAAATAAGCTGGCAAAAACACAAACCAAAATAACCTTATTTAGAATCGTTTTAATAAATTGTTTCATTTTTAATTTGCTGTATTTTTTTTATTATCTTTGTAGTACAATAACTAAATAGTCCTGCGCATAGTATTACATATGTGTAGGATTATTTATTTTATAAGATCTATTTAATAAAAAATTAATTAAACATTGTTGTTATGGCAAATATACAATATGTAACGAAAGAAGGATTAGAAAAGTTGCGTGAAGAGCTTCATCAGTTAGAAACTTTTGAGCGTCCAAAAATTTCGCAACAAATTGCTGATGCGCGTGATAAAGGAGATTTATCTGAAAATGCAGAATATGATGCTGCAAAAGAGGCTCAAGGAATGTTAGAGATGCAAATTGCTAAATTGAAAGAAGTTGTAGCATATGCACGCGTAATTGATGAATCTAAATTAGACCATTCTAAAGTATCAATATTATCAAAAGTTAAAATAAAAAATACAGCGAACGGACAAGAATTAGTGTACACTTTGGTACCTGAATCTGAAGCTGATTTAGCTAAAATGCGTATCTCTGTGAATACTCCAATCGCAAAAGGATTGTTAGGAAAATCACTTGGAGAAGTTGCAGAAATTACATTACCTAACGGAATGACTTTAAATTTTCAAATTTTAGAAATATCTTTGGACTAAGATTTCAAAAATTAAAAAACATATGGCAAGCATTTTCACTAAAATTATAAACGGAGAAATACCATCATACAAAATTGCCGAAAACGATAAGTACATCGCTATTTTGGACGCTTTTCCTTTGGTAGAAGGTCATGTATTGGTTATCCCGAAAAAAGAAGTCGATAAAATCTTCGATTTAGACAAAGAAACCTATTTAGGTTTAATGGACTTTTCTTACGAAATTGCACAAGCTATAGAAAAAGCAATACCTTGTTTACGCGTTGGCGTAGCTGTTGTTGGTTTAGAGGTACCACATGTACATGTGCATTTGGTTCCTCTAAATACAATGCAAGATATCAATTTCTCAAATCCAAAACTTCAATTATCTGCCGAGAAAATGATCGAAATTGCAGATAATATCAAATCATATTTATAATCGATGAACAAATACATTAAATTAGTAATCGCCGCTGTATTAATCGCTTTAGCAATCTTTTTGTTTACCATTCGCGAATACGGTTGGGGATTTGTGTCGTTATTAGTCGCTGTATTTCCAATTTTATTCTATTTCAGAAACGAAAACATCTTGTTAGCTTTCTGGTTTTTGCGTAAAGAGGATATGGCAAAAGCGAAAAAATGGTTACAAAAGATCAAAAATCCATCATCAGAATTAATTCCTAAGCAAATGGGATATTACCACTACATGATGGGAATTACTGAAGCGCAGAATAATGTTGCCGTTTCAGAAAAATATATGAAAGAAGCCTTAAACTACGGTTTATCGTTTGATCATGACAGAGCAATGGCTAATTTATCTTTGGCTGGAGCTGCAATGTCAAAAGGTAAAAAGAAAGAAGCGGAAGGTTACATTAAAGAAGCGAAGAAAAACGATTCGAAAGGAATGTTTACAGATCAAATCAAAATGATGAATGATCAAATGAAACGTTTCAACGTAAGTAATTCGCAATTACAAAACCCACATATGCGTCACAAAGGACGTAAATTCTAAATGGATATATCAAAATTTACAGAAGAATCATCATCAAACACCAACAAATGGAAACTGATTGAAGAATTCTTTCAACAAAATTTCACAGATGGTGAAAGACCAGATTTAGATACGATTCTTTTTTTGATCGGTGTTCAAGAATTAGGACAAGGAAAAAAACGATTCAAAAAAGATGATAAACTCAATTTATTACACATTGCAGTTTGTCGCGTGTTAGAACCTTTTGGTTTTTATCGTTTCGATGGATTAGATCCAGATGGTTGGCCACATTTTGAGTTGTTGGAAGATTTACCACCTCTCAAAACAAATGAACAAACCTTGTTAATGAAATACGCCGTTATACAGTATTTTGATGATCAAAAAATAATAAACTTCGAGTCTTAAGATTCGAAGTTTTCTTTTTTATACAAATCAACTACCACTTTATCTGCGTCTAACGTAAATTTCTCTACATTCAATTCTTCTTTGGATAACCACAACAATTCGTTGATATCCGCATCCAAAACTTTCAATTTATCCAATGCTTTCTCTGTAATTGTCGCTTTATAATAAATCAATAAAACCTGTTCTGTCGGATCAAAAGCATTCAACACAAAAAAATCTTGTGTATAAAAATGTTCATGAACTTCTACTTTCAAATTCAATTCCTCTTTTATCTCTCTCCTTATACAATCTTTTGTTCCTTCACCAAACTCCAATCCACCGCCAGGAAACTTATAAATTAACTCTCCCTGAAACGGCTCGTGAATCACCAATACCTTTCCCTTGTGTTCCAATAACGCATATACACGCACATTAAATGGTTTCATATCCTGTTTACTTTAAAACCTAAATATATAAAAATTCTTCATTCAAATGCGTATTATTATAGCGTTCCCTTCGGTCGGGCTATCCGTTGCAATCTTTTGTAGAAGAAAATTGGAAGTGATTACAGGAAAATCCAATTTCTACAAAAGGATTTCCACTACTATCCCTAACGCGGGTTGTAAGTTCTGAGTTTTGAGTAATAAGTTATAAGACGTAAGATTTAAGACTTACAGGAATAGAAGTAGAAGTTAAAATATCCACTTGAGGGAAATAGGGGCTTTTCGATTTATGAGTTGTAAGTTATAAAGGAAGCTTCCTTTTTATAAAGAAGAAGCTTCTCGTTGACTAATTAGAAGCTTCTTGTTGGATGAAAGGAAGCTTCTTGTTTCATAGAACATAGTTTGAAGATGCATTAAGCTTACAGCCTTCAGCCTAAAGCGAAATCCATAAATACAAAAAAGCCTCAAGAAATAAATCTTGAGGCTTTTAATAAAAAC
>NZ_DCOI01000028.1:0-59277 GCF_002322895.1 Empedobacter sp. UBA1574
ACAGTTTTTGGTACAGTGTCAGTTTTTTTTATGTATTTATAATTTTAATCTTTATCGAAGTGTAATCACATTTTGACCAACTTTGTATCCATTTTGGTAAATATCAATTTTATATTCACCTTTTGGAAAATCATAATCAACCCAGTCAAAATTAACTCTTGAACCAGACATATTATTGTAATTAACTTTTACACGATCAGAATATTCTACAGAAGATCCAGAACGTAAAGTTGTTTCACCAGCATCAGCCCCTTTAAATTTTCCTATCTCGCCGCTTGGTTTATAAATAGATACATACAATTCTTTGGTTTCTGAAGTCGCATTCAAGTTTTTATCCAAATCAAAGGATACTCTAACCTTATCAATTCTTCTTGCTCGCGTTGTTTCCACTTCTTTTCCGCTTGATTTTACTCGCAAACCTTTAATCGTATAATTTGAAATCGATAAAGTAGAATTTGTTTCTTTGATTAAATTCTGATGATTTTCTTTTTCAGTACTCAAATTTGATTCAACAGTTTTTTTCTGCTCATTCAAATGAGAATTTTCCGAAGTTAACTCTGTATTCTTGTTTGTCAGCTTTTTATTTTCGTCTTTCAAGCGAACAATTTCTTCTTTATAAACTTTAATATCTGCTTGTAAAGAGGTTATCAAACGTTTAGCACGTTGCAATTCTCCACTTGTAATTCCTTCTTTATTTAAGATTGATTGAATCTCTTTTTGTTTCTCCAAAATCAATCGATCTTGATAACTTAAAGAAGAATCTTTTTTTACAACACGAGTTTTAGCATCATCAAAATCTGATCTAATTATACGTAATTCTTGTTTCAGAATTTCTCTAGATCGTTCCAAATCATTGATATCACTTTGCATTTCTATCGAAGATTTTGCATTTGCTTCTTTAGAATATACAATATACCCAATAGCTAATAACAAGGATACTGCTAAAACAGCAATAATAATATTCTTTACGAATTCATTTTTATGTTTAGGGTTTGTAGAGGGCTCGAGATCTTTGTATTCAGTCATTTTAATTATTTCGAGGAAAAATTATTGAATCAAAAATTAAACCAATTTTATAATAATCAATAACTAATGTTAAATTTAACATTTATAAATTGTAATAAAACTTGATAAATAAAGACTTTTTAATCGTTTGTCTCTTTTTTAATATCTTCAGAAGCTTCGTCTAATTTATTTTCGGCTTTTGTTTTTAACTCATCAGCTTTTTCTTCCAATTCTGTTTTTTCTTCTTTAAAAGTTTCTTTCAAATCCGAAACTTTCTCTTTCACAAAAGCACTTGTTTCTTTCATTTGCTTTTCCGCAATATCTTTTACTTCGTTATAATCTTGCTTCGATCTTTCTTTAAAATCTCTAGCGGCTTCTTTCGATTGTTCTTTCAGATCACCAGAAGCATCTTTTATATTATTGATTGTTTTACGCGCAAAATCCGATGCATCATCTGCAATCAATGTTCCTGCTTTTTTCACAGTTGCCGAAACATCGTCAAATTTATCTCCCGCAACATCAATCGCGGTTTCCGTTTTTCCTAAAATTCTTTTCAAAAAAGTTCTAAGTCCCATAATAATTTATTTTGTTGATTATTTTCAGTTTAAATTTACAGCTTCATTCGTAATTTTAGAATGAATTAATTTAATTTTTTATTTAAAAATATGAATTTCAGCTATTTTAAACGATATTATTTCAGAATTTTAATGTTCAGTTTACTGACTATTTTTAGTTGTAATCCGAAGAAAAATCAATCCAAAACACATCAAAATACTTCATCCGAAGAAATATCCTTCAAATATTCGACCAAAAACAAAAATTTTGTCAGCGCGCATCGTGGAGGAAGTGGAATACATGGTTTTCCCGAAAATTGTGTCGAAACTTTTGAACATCTTTATCAAAAAGGAATACAAATTTTTGAGATTGATGTTGCCGAAACAAAGGATAATCAACTTATTTTAATGCACGATAATTCGTTGCAACGAACAAGCACAGGGCGACAAGATGTCAATCAAGTTGACTTAAAAACCATTAAGGAATACTTTTTGGTAGATGATTTTGGACAACAAACGTCATACAAAATTCCGACTTTTGCAGAAGCGCTAAATTGGGGGAAAAGTAAACCGATTTATTTTATGGTTGACATCAAAAAAGGTGTTGATTATCGTGATATTGTGAAGACAATAGAACATGTAAACATGCAAAAACAGGTTGTTTTGGTGACGTATACAGTTGGTCAAGCGAAAAAGTTGCATCAACTTGCGCCAGATATGCTATTGTCTGTTTCGATGCGAAACGAACGCGAATTTAATGAAATGATGAACAGCGGAATTCCGACTGACAAAATGGTTGCCTTTACAGGAACTCGACGCAATGACAAATCATTTTTAAACAAAATTCATGACAAGGATATTTTGGTCATTTTTGGGACGTTAGGAAACTTAGACAAAAGTGTTTCGGCGAGAAATGGACAACTTTACCGCGATTTAGAAAAAGATGGTGTCGACATTTTTGCAACAGACAGAGCAATGGATGTACATCAAACGATTAATAAAAATTAAATGGAAACAATATCACTTAAGGATTCAAATTATTTTTCAAAATTGATGCTAAATTATATCAATCAAGACGAGGATTTGAAAAACTTCTACAACCTATTTCCAACCAAAGAAAACTATATAAAACAAGCGAAAAATAAGCTTGGACATTATAAAAATAGAGCAATTCTTGTTGAACAAATTTCGAAACAATTAGGTCATTTAGATTTATCGGAAAAGCAACAAAATAATCTACAAAAATTAAGAGAAAAGAATACAGTAACAATTACGACTGGACATCAATTAAATTTATTTACAGGTCCAATTTTCTTTTTTTATAAAATTTTGCAAGTTATCAAAGCATGCGAAGAATTGAATAATGAACAAAGTGAAATCAATTTTGTTCCGATGTTTTGGATGGCGACAGAAGATCACGATTTCGAAGAAATTAATCATTTCAAATTTGGAGATCGAATTATTCATTGGGAAAAAGAATTTGGTGGACCAGTTGGTCGTTTATCAACAAACGGTTTACAAAAAGTTTTTGATTCATTTTTGTCATTAATTCCAAATGGAAAAAAGAAAACTGAATTGCAAAATTTGATTGAAGCATCTTATTTATCGAATGATAATTTGACAGACGCAACACGAAAATTGGTTCATTTATTATTCAAAGATCTTGGATTGTTGATGATTGATGGAGATGATAAAGAATTGAAAAAATTGATGATTCCAACTTTTGAAGAAGAATTAATTCAGTCAATATCGTTCAAAAAAGTAATACCTCAAAATGAGAAATTAGAACAATTGGGGTATTCTATTCAAGTGAATCCTCGTGAGATAAATTTGTTTTATATCAATCAAAATAATTCGCGCGAACGTATTGTTGAACAAAATGGAACGTATTTTGTCAATAACACTTCAATCAAATTTTCGAAAGAAGAAATTATTGCCGATTTACATCAAAATCCAGATAAATTTAGCCCAAATGTGATTTTGAGACCATTGTACCAAGAAACAATTTTACCAAATGTTGCCTATGTTGGCGGCGGTGGCGAAATGGCTTATTGGTTACAACTGAAAGAAATGTTCAATCAATTTGAAGTTGATTTTCCACTTTTAGTTTTGAGAAATTCATTGTTAATCCGAACTGAAAAACAATACGAAAAACAACAAAAATTAGATCTATCAAACGAAGATTTATTTTCGAATAGTTTAGCAATCACAAAAAAACGTTCGATAAATTCATCAGAAATTGCTCCAAAACTTCCTGAATTGGAAGAAGAATTAAAAAGCATTTTTGAACGTTTGGAACATTTGAGTTCGTTAACAGAATCTTCTTTTGCCGATATGATACAAGCGCAGCGTACAAAACAATTGAAAGGTTTTGAGAAAATAAAACAACGTTTGGTGCATGCAGAAGTGAAAAAAAATGAAGATTTATTGAAGAGAATCGAGCAATTATTAAATGATCTTTCTCAACAAAATGGTTTGCAAGAACGTGTGAAAAATTTTGCTGATTTTGATTACATTAATATTCAGTATTTCATTGATTTTATTGAAGATAGTCTTCGACCTTTTGAATTTGAGTTCATCATAAATACATTGAAAGAGGAACTCTAAACAAAACATAATTTGTATATTTGACCACGAAAATTCATCTAAATGAAAAAAATATTAGCTTTATTGTTATTTGTTGGTGCATCAGCACTTTATGCTCAACAAAAAACGCATACAGTTCAAGCAAAAGAAACCGTTTACGGAATTTCGAAGCAATATGGTGTTTCGCAAGAAGAATTGTATAAAGCCAATCCTAAAATTGAAAAAAATGGGATTCATCCAGGTGATTTGATTGTGATTCCAGGTAAAGGAACTACGACAACCAAACCAACTGAAACCAATACACAAACGACTACGTCAAACGTAAAAATTTCGGACGATAATTATCAATATATTACAATTGAGCCGAAAGAAACGGTTTACAATTTGACAAAAAAATATAAAATTTCGGAAGAAACATTGAACTCATTAAACCCTCAAATCAAAGAAAGAGGTTTAGAAATTGGTGACGTAATCAAGCTTCCAAAAGATGTGACAAATAAAGTTTTTTCTGTTCCAAAAGGAACGCATTTAATCAAAAAAGGAGAAACTTTATACACTTTAGCAAAACAGTATAATGTAAGTGTTGACGATTTATATGCAGAAAATCCAGCTTTACAAACAGGTGTAAAAGAAGGAATGGTGATAACGATTCCTAAAAAATCTGGTTCTGTTGTAATCGAAGAAAACACGATCAACTATGTTGTTCAGAATGGAGATTCGGCTTACGGAATTTTAGAAAAATACAACACGAATTTAGATGAGTTATTGCGTTTAAATCCTGATTTAATCAATGGTTTAAAAGCTGGAATGACACTTAAAATTCCATTGCAAAAAAATGCTAAAATCATCAAATACGGAACTGCAGGAAAGTTGAAACGTGCTAATGACAATGAAATTAATGTTGCTATTATGCTACCTTTTGATGTTGCAAATAATCCGCAATTAAAAAATTCGCAAGCAATGCAATTTTTTACTGGAGCTAAATTAGCGTTGACTCATTTGGCGAAAAAAGGTAAAAATGTAAATGTGAAAGTGATCGATACGAAAAACGGAAACTTGCAAGATATTTTATCAACAACAGATTTTAGTAAAACGGATGCTGTTATCGGCCCGTTGAACACGTCTGATATTACAGAAGTTGCCAACTTCTTCAGTAATTCTGGTATCGCTGTGATTTCGCCTTATGCAAATGACGATTCGTTAAATTCTTTCAATGATTTATTGATTTCTAATCCAAAAGATGAAGTAATTGCAGATCAAATCATCGAAGAAATTGGGAAAAACTTTGCTGGAGAACAAGTTTATTTATTAACAAATCGTGACGATCAAGAGTTAGCAAGTTATACGAAAAAACAATTAGAAAAACAGTTGAAAGCAAATGTTGTCATTGTAGATAGTGTTGCAAAAATTGTTCAACCACACGATAAAGTTAACGGTGAAGATTATTATACGCCAATTATTACGGTTTTAGTTGGTGATGATGATAATTTGGGAAAACAATATTTAGAAAAATTAAAAACATTTAACAAAGACAATATCAAAGCTTACGGAATAAAATCGGTTTCGGTTTATGATGTTTATAACGCAGATAATGCAAAAAATATCGATGCATTCCGCGAATTTGGTTTTGTGTTTAGTACTGCGCGTTTAATCAATACAAGAGATACGGAAGTGCAAAGTGTGATCAAAGATTTCAAAGAAGTTTATTGTGAATTTCCGACGCGTTACGAGCAATTAGGTTACGATGTAACGTATGATATTGTGGACAGAATGAATAATAAAGGTGATGTTACCAACAATATTACGACAGAAAACACACGTTTGGCGTCAAAATTTGCTTACAAAAAAATAAGCGGAAGTAAAGCTTATACGAACGATGCGAGCCGAATTGTACGTTTACCTAAAAAATAATTTTATCAAAAATTATATACCAAAAAGCGATGCTAAATTTTAGTATCGCTTTTTTCTTTTTATCAACATTTAGAATTAAAACCTTGAATTGAACGGATTTTTTCTAAATTTGACTATGCACAAACTTAAAGACAATTTACTCGTAAAAGTTATTCTAGCCATTGTACTCGGAATTGTACTCGGTGGAATTATCCCAGAAGCTGTTGGTCGTATTTTTATGACTTTCAATGATTTTTTTAGCGAATTACTTAACTTTTTAATCCCATTAATCATTGTTGGATTAATCGTTCCATCAATTGGAAGATTAGGACAAACAGCCGGAAAATTATTATTAGCAACCGTTTTAATTGCTTACGGATCAACCATTTTTTCAGGATTACTAGGCTACTCAGCGAGTATGTCTATTTTTCCACAATTATTAGAACATCAAACTGGGCAAATTAATTTAGCAGAAAAAGCCAAAGAATTTACACCATACTTTTCGATAGAGTTTCCTCCGTTATTTGATGTAATGCCAGCTTTGGTATTTTCATTTCTTTTCGGAATTGGATTATCACGATTAAAAGATTCGACTTTTGGAAAATTTGCAGATGATTTCGAAGAAATTATTACGTATTTAATTCAAAATTTAATCATTCCATTATTACCAATTTTCATTTTCGGAATCTTCTTGAACATGTCATATTCAGGACAAGTTGTAACAATTATGAACGTATTCCTTAAAATAATTGGTGTAATTTTCGTGCTTCATGTTTTCTTATTAGTGCTTCAATTTACAATTGCTGGAATTATTACAAAAAAAAATCCATTTACCATGATGAAATTGATGTTACCAGCTTATTTCACAGCATTAGGAACACAATCTTCTGCTGCAACAATACCTATAACAATTGCGCAAGTAAAGAAAATTGGTGTTCGTGACGAAATTGCTAATTTCGCTGTGCCGTTGTGTGCGACAATTCATTTATCTGGTTCGATGTTAAAAATCGTTTGTTGTTGTTTAGCATTGATGTTAATCCAAGGAATGGAAATTGATTTTGTTCAATTTTTAGGATTTATCATGATGCTTGGAATTGCAATGGTTGCAGCTCCTGGAATTCCTGGTGGAGCGATTATGGCAGCAATTGGTATTATTGCTTCTATGTTAGGATTTAATGCAGAAAATCAAGCTTTGATGATTGCACTTTATATCGCAATGGATAGTTTTGGAACAGCAGGAAATGTAACTGGAGACGGTGCAATTGCTGTAACGTTGAATAAATTATTCAAGAAAGAAGTTCAATAAAAAATAAAATATTAATTCAAAAAAAAAGAGTTCCAAAAAATATTGGAACTCTTTTTCGTTTTAAGAATATTTAAATAAATGAAGAATACATTTTATTAATTAGAAACCAACTCCTCCTGATTGCTCAGATTTGTTTTGTTGAGCTTCTGCACGATTTCGTACTTTTCCACCGAAATTATACGTAAATCCGATGTTCATTGTATGTGCTTCCCAACGGAATTTTCCTGTTGCTCTATCTGGATTATACATTTCTAAACGTCCATAAAATGTTCTGAAAATATCACTTACACGTGCACTCAAACTTGCTTTTCCTCCCATAAATGTGTAACGCGCTCCTAAATCCATACGCCACATATCGCGCATTTCTCCTTGGATAAATTTGTATTTCCCTTGATACATAAAGAAATGTTGTAAACTGATAGCTTTCGAAACTTTGAATGTATTATTCATACGAGCTGTTAAACGATTTGCATCAATCTCGACAAAGTATGGAACTTTAACCCCATTTTCTTCTTTCTCTTGTTGAACAACCATTGTGTTATGTGTATAATCTCCACTGATATTAGATGACCACCATTTTGTTGGCACAAGATTAAATGCTAATTCAAAACCATATGCATCTACTTTATCATAGTTTAGATAATTCTGAATATATGCTCCATAAACTTCTTCGTTTCGTAAAACATTTCTAAAAATATTGTCTTTAATATGTCTGTAAAACACATTCGCAGAAATAGAATTTTTACCAATTCGTTGTAAATATCCAACTTCGAAATTATCTGTATATTCTGGTCTTAATGCTGGATTTCCGATACTTGACATCATTGGTGTCGACCATTCTGGCACTGGAGATAATTGCCCAATTCCTGGGCGATCAATTCTACGGCTATAATTTAATGACACTTGTCCTTTTTCGGTAACATCATATGTTAAGAAAGCTGATGGAAAGAAATCTAATTTATCTTGTTCAATTTTTCCTTCTTCATTTACATTAACAACGAAATCTCCTTTGTCTCTAAACTGTTCTGCACGTAAGCCTAACTGCATTCCAAATTTCCCAAATTTTTGACCATAATTTACATATGCAGAAAAGAAATCTCGTGTAAAATTAAAATCTGTACTTGGATTGTATGTTTCACCTTTTACAATTATTCTTCGGTCTGTTAATAAAATATTATCGTTATCTTCTCTTCTAAATTGTAATCCAGCCTCTATTTTTCCACCATCTTTGATTTGATTCGTATAATCTAAATTAACACGAATGTTATTTGTTCTATCATCACGATCTTCATAATATTTTACTTCATCTGGATAAAAATTATGCATGTTTCGTAAATCTACACTTTTAGCTCTAGAGAAAAATGCGTCCAAAACAATGTTGTGATCTGCTTTATCAAAATCACGTTTGAAATTCAAACTATAATCTTGACTTCTCCAATCTCCATCAAAATTCGAATTATTGGGATAAAACTCTTGTGTTTTGGTATTCACCATATCCGATCCAATTAATCCATTTCCTTTTCCAAACCATTGATTTGTATAAATCGTCAAAGCTGTTTTGTCGTTGATGAACCAATCGAAACCAATTTTACCTGCTTGGCTTTCGTCATTGTTTAAAATATCAATTGCACTTTTGAAATTTGTGTCAAAATTATTTAAAGAGCCATGAAATTCACTTGGACGTTTATTGTAACTATAATTTCCGAAAAAATTGAAAGAACCTGTATTTACATTTGCTGTTAACGAATTATTGAAACGACTTTTCTTCCCTTGCTCATAACCTGTACTCAATGCAACATTGTATCCTTTTTTCTTTCCTTTTACCATCACTATATTGATGATTCCAGATTTTCCGTCCGCCTCATATTTTGCAGAAGGATTAGTAATAATTTCTACACGCTGAATTTGATTCGAAGGAATTTGCTTCAATACTTGCGATGCTGATAAAGATGAAGGCTTTCCATCAATATAAATTTTCACATTTTCATTTCCACGTAACGATAATTCTCCTGTTTGTTGATCAACATTTACAGACGGAATGTTATTCAAAACCGCAGCAGCATCCGCTCCAGAAGAAATTAAATCATTTCCTACTTCTACAACACGTTTGTCTATTTCGTTACGATATTGAGAAACTTCTGCACGAACGAAAGCACCTTTCAATTCTACAGTTTCAGTTTTAGCAGTTTCTAAAATGATGTTACCTAAATTTAACTCACCTCCTTTTACTTCTGCAGTTGTTACAGATTGTTGATAACCAAATTCTGTAATCACCAAACGATAACTTCCGTCTTCTAAATCTGGAATCTCGAATGTTCCGTCTGCGTTCGCATACACTTCATCGAATAATTCTTTTGAATCTGCTTTATAAATCTGAATCGCAGCCATACCAACCGCTTCATTTTTTGCATTTTCAATCTTTCCTTTCACAGGATGTTGTTCCTGCGAGAATCCGTAAATAGAGCAAACGGAGAAAAGAATAGCTAAAGTAAATTTGTTTAATTTCATAGTTAATATTTTTTAACAGTACTATGTTTTACATAATACATAATAAGAGTTGTCCGTACTTTTTCCTAATTAGACGTTTTAAAAAATGTTTTGTTACAAAATTTTTAAACTTTTTTTTAAATTTTAAAGTACTATGTTTTACATAATAGGTAAACCCAATTGTTGGATGATTTTATTAATAAGACGCAACAACTTCAAAAATGTTACAAGAATTTTTAATTTTTTTTTAAAATTTTTTTCCTCGGCTGAAAAACTTACATTTATCATTCAATTAATATTAATCAAAAAATTGCTAAAACATTGAGTTCAATTGTCATATTAGGTGCAGGAAATGTTGCGTTTCACTTAACTCGTGCATTAATCGAAAACACTTGCAATGTTCGACAAATTTTCAATAGAACATTAGAACATGCTAGAGAAATCGGAGAAGCAAATAGAATTTCGTATACTGATAAAATTTCTGAAATAGAAAAAGCAGACATTTATATTATTGCAAGTGCCGATTCTGGAATCGAAGAATTCTCTCATTATATTCCGTATGATGATGTTTTGGTTGTTCATACTTCTGGATCGTCTCCTATGTCTGTTCTGAAAGGCGATTACCGAAAAGGCGTTTTTTATCCATTGCAAACTTTTTCGAAAGAAAGAACAATGCGTTATGATAATATTCCATTTTTCATCGAAGCAGAAAATCCTGAAGATTTGAAAAAATTGAATGAATTAGGAAATCGTATTTCAAACGAAGTTCACAAACTAAATTTTGCAAGTAGAATGCAAGTTCATATGACAGGTGTTTGGGCAAATAATTTTGTCAATCATTTATATTATATCGCTGGAAATATTTGTGAACAAAACAATGTTCCGTTCGATGTTTTGTTGCCTCTTATACAAGAAACAGCAAATAAAGTGATCGAAATGAGTCCTAAAGATGCGCAAACTGGTCCAGCAAAACGTGGAGATCAAGTCATTATTGATCGTCATTTAGAGGCCTTACAAGATGATTCGAGATTATTACAGATTTACCAAATATTGACAGATTCAATCAAACGAGTTTACGAAAAATGATAAGTTATAAAGAAAAACTAAATAACATTAAAACCGTTATTTTAGATGTAGATGGAGTTTTGACAGATGGAAATTTAATTTTATTACCAACTGGCGAAATGGTGAGAACAATGAATACGCGTGATGGTTATGCGATGCAATTAGCCATCAAACAAGGAATTCGTATTGCGGTGATTACAGGCGGAAGAGATGAAGCTGTTGTAAATCGTTTAAAATATTTAGGCTTAACTGATATTTATGTAAACAAACGTGATAAAGTAGAAGCTTTCGAAGATTTACTTTTTTCTTATGGATTAGATCCTGATGAAATTGCTTATATGGGCGATGATTATCCAGATTTAGCTGTGATGAATTTAGTTGGATTATCAGCTTGTCCTAACGATGCTTGTATGGATGTACGCAAAGCTTCAGAATATATTTCGCCAGAAAATGGAGGGAAAGGTTGCGTTCGCGATTTATTAGAACAAATTTTGAAAGTTCAAAACAAGTGGTATAATGCAGAAGAAATTGCTTCTGTATAAAAGAATTTGAAATGTTATTAACAGAAAAACTAAAAGATACCAATATCATTTTGGCATCACAATCGCCAAGAAGAAAAGAACTTTTAGCTGGATTAGGATTGCAATTTTCGACAATTTCATTGGATATTGACGAAACATTTGATCGCAACGAATTCAAGAAAGAACAAATCACCGAATATCTTTCCGCTAAAAAAGCAAAAGCTTATACAGATATTCAACCAAATGATTTGATTATTACGTCGGATACAACTGTTTGGGTGGATGATGATTCGTTAGAAAAAGCTTCGAATAGAGAAGAAGCGTACGAAATGATTAAAAAATTAAGCGGAAAAACACATTCTGTTTATACATCAGTTACAATTCGTTCTTTAGAAAAAGAAGTTACTTTTTCAGACGAAACGCAAGTTACTTTCGCAGATTTAACAGATGAAGAAATTTATTTCTACATTGATAATTACAAACCTTTCGATAAAGCGGGCGCTTATGGAGTTCAGGAATGGATTGGTTACATTGGTGTGGAGAATATGAATGGAAGTTATTTCAATGTAATGGGACTTCCAACGCACAAACTATATAAAGAATTAGTAAAATTCTAAACATATAATCCAGCTCCGGCTGGATTTTTTTATTCTACAATTATCGTATTTTTGTTTTTCTAAAAAATCAATTTTATGAAGGTCGGTTTATATTTTGGATCATTCAATCCTATTCATGTCGGACATTTAATTATTGCCAATCATTTTCAACAATTCACCGATTTAGATCAGGTTTGGTTTGTGGTTTCGCCTCAAAATCCATTGAAGAAAAAAAGTTCTTTAGCAAATGAATATGATCGATTAGAAATGGTAGAATTAGCGATTAAAGATTATCCTAATCTTCGTGCTTCTAACATCGAATTTACGTTACCGAAACCTTCTTACACGATTGATACCTTAATTCATCTGAACGAAAAATTTCCTGAGCATGACTTTGCGTTGATTATGGGTTCTGATAATTTGGATGGAATTTCGAAATGGAAAAACGCTGAGATTTTAATGCGCGATTATCAATTGTATGTTTATCCGCGTCCTGGTTATTCGCAAAAAGAAAATTTGGATAATGTAGAAATGGTTGAAGCGCCTTTGATGGAAATTTCTTCTACATTTATTCGAAATGCAATAAAAGATGAAAAAAATATAAAACCTATGTTACCTCCAAAAGTTTGGGAATATTTGGATGGAAGTAATTTGTATGGATGATTTTAATTTGGAAATTTGAAGATTATGATTTGGATTAATTTTAGTAATTTGGTATAAAACTATATGTCTAAATTCATTTCGATTTTATTACTCATATTTTTATCATCTTGTCAAACTCAAGATAAATTATATTATAATTTTTATAAACTCAATACAAATTCATTTGAAAAAAACGCATCAAGTAAATATCAAAATATAATTTATATTCGTTCATTTTATAATAATGTAGTTAAAAAAAAGGTAAATGGATTTAAAAGTCTTACCTATAATTATTCAACAAAAGAAAAAACATACATTAAAACAGAAAAATATAATCGAAAAAAATTTGAAACTTCTAATATTGAATTAACAAATTTCAAAGAATTTGACTTCATATTAGAAAATTATTTAAATGGGAATATTGAATATTTGCAATCTTTACAAGATTCTTTTATTAGTGCTGAGATGGGATCTTACTTCTATATTTTTGATTTTGGAAATAAAAAAGTCTTCAAAATAAATGCAATAATTTTTGACTCCAACAATAATTTAATTCAACACCATGACAAAACAAGCTACTATAAATAATTTAGAAGAATTAGTTCATTTATTTGATGCGTATCGTCAATTTTATGATAAGGAATCTGATGTAAAAGCAGCGGAAAAATTTCTAGAAGCAAGAATTGTAAATGACGAATCGGTTATCTTTTTAGCCTATAATAAAGACGAAAAAGCAGTTGGTTTCGTACAATTATTTCCTTCATTTTCATCTACTCGAATGAAACGTTTCTGGATTTTGAATGATTTATTTGTTTCACCAGAATTTCGCGGACAAGGTTTTTCAAGAGAATTGATAGAAGAAGCAAAAAATCTGTGTCGCAAAACAGATGCTTGTGCAATGTTGTTAGAAACAAGTGTTACGAATGATATTGGAAATTCATTATATCCAAGTGCTGGATTTCAATTGCGTGATGATGCAAATTTTTATGAATGGGAAGTTTAACCAAATTGACGTTTCAATTCGTAGATAATATCTTCTAAACCATTTAATTTTATTTCATAAACAGTTGATAAAAGAATTCCTAATTTCCCTTTCGGAAAACCACCTTTACCAACAAACCATTCCAAATAAGAAACAGGTAAATCGCACAACAATCGCCCTTCGTATTTACCGAAAGGCATTTTAGTTGTGACAATTTCTTTTAATATTTCGGGACGAAATCCTTCCATTATTTTGTTACAGTTCCTTTGTACGTTGACATTCCATCTTTAAAATTCTTCGCATTTTTGAAACCTTTTTCTTGCATTTTTTCTGTTGCTAATTTTGCTCTAACACCAGATTTGCAATAAATGAAATAATTCTTTTTTATATCTAATTTCTGAATTTCTTCTTCGAAATTTGGATTTTTCACATCTATATTTACCGCTCCAGGAACATGACCTTCAGCAAACTCTTCAGGTGTACGAACGTCTAACAAAACATTCTTTTTACTCTTGAAATTAATTTCATTTACATTGTCTAATGTCGAAGTTATTTCTTCTATTTTCGCTTCTTTTCCTTCTGAGCTTGACGAATTGCTTGCACAAGAACCTAAAAAAAGTGTTCCTGCAATCATTGCAACTCCTAAAATTTTATTTACCATTATATTGATTCATTGTATTACCTAATCCTTGAAAAATAAACGACAAAACTGCATCAGCAGCCAAATTCAATCGTTCATTCATTTTTTCATTTTCTTCTGCCGACCAATCACCTAACACATAATCCACTTGTTTTCCTTCCGAAAATTCGTTTCCTACACCAAAGCGTAATCGCGCATAATTTTGTCCGCCAACTTTATTTTGAATATCCTTCAAACCATTGTGTCCACCATCGCTACCTTTTCCACGCATACGAATTGTTCCGAAAGGCAAGTTCAAATCATCTGTAATGACAAAAATATTTTCTAACGAAATATTTTCTTTTTTCATCCAAAAACGAACCGCATCTCCACTCAAATTCATGTATGTATTTGGTTTTAACAACGTAACTGGACGCGCTTTATATTTAAACTGTGCTACTTCACCAAAATTTGATGGTGAAAATTTAGCATCAACTTTTTTAGCAACTTCTTCAACAACCTTGAAACCAATATTATGACGAGTATTTTCGTATTGAGCACCAATATTACCAAGCCCAATAATCAGATATTTTTGCATGAAACAAAATTACATCTTTTTGCAATGATTAGAAATAAATATTTACCTTTGCTTTAAAGTCTACTGAATTGGTATAGATTTTGTAAATACATGAAATCGATAAAAAATTATCATGAGAAAAATAATTAGCGTTTTAATATTATTTGTTGGAATTAATGCATTTTCGCAAAACATTCCGTCAGTAATGAAAACTGAATTTCCTGCAACAGCTTTGCAAGATAGCGTAGTTGATTTAGAAGGAAATTCGGCGACCATCGAAAAAGTTTTTTCGAACTATAAAGGAAAAATTGTCTTGTTGGATTTATGGGCAACTTGGTGTGGAGATTGTATCAAAAACATGCCAGCTTTGAAATCTTTGCACGAAAAAAATCCTGACGTAACCTTTGTTTACCTTTCAATGGACAAGAATGAGGAAGCTTGGAAAAATGGTATTAAAAAATATCAGATTGAAGGTCAACACTTTTACTTAGGAAACAACTGGAAAGGCAATTTTGGCACAGGGATTGATTTAAATTGGATACCAAGATATTTGGTTCTTGATCAAAATGGAAAAATTGCAGATTATTACAGCGTAAAAGCTGATGATCCTAAAGTTCAAGAAACAATTGATCGTTTAAGAAATAAGAAATAAATAGTTTATAGTTTACCAACCAAATGGTGATTGAAATTAAAAAATCAATCACCATTTTCTTTTATTAATCATTAGAAATCAATATCTTTCATAGAATAAAAATAAATATTCTATAATTTTTTATAGATCATTTTTTGTATCAAACTTTTAGTTATTATTGCATTGATTTTAATACCCTTTTTATTTATATGAAAATATGCTTCGTAATGTATCCTTGGGACAAGGTTGAACCAGGAAAAGACACCACTATGCGAATTATTAAAGAATGCGTAGATCGTGGATTTGAAGTATCCTATTTAACAAAAAAAGATATCTCTATTGCCAAAGGCAAAGTTGTAGGAAACTGCAAAAAGATGATAACTACAGAAACAAATGATTGTGTTGAGTTTTATCACACCATGAAATTTGAAAGTAGTATAAAAGATTTGACCGAATTTGATATAATTTTTATGAGAGCCGACCCACCAATTGATCCGCTTTTGTTGAATATGTTAGAATTAATCGAAGATAAAGTTTTCTTCGTCAATAAAATTTCGGGATTACGTAAAGCAAATAATAAAATATACGCCGCATCTTTTGATGATGGTCAAGAAACAATTGTTCCTCAAACACTTATTACAAAAGATATTGATTTGATAAAATCGTTTGTAGAAGAAAATAATTTCGAGAAATTTATCATCAAACCTTTAGACGGAATGGGTGGTAAAGGTGTTATACTTTTCGAACGAAAAAATATTGGTAACTTAAGCTCGATTTGCGATTTTTATATCAATCATACCGGATATTCTCAGCCTATTATTTGTCAAAATTATATAGAAGGTGCAGAAAAAGGTGATGTTCGCGCTATTGTGATTAATGGTGAACCGATTGGTGCAATTATGCGTGTTCCTGCAGAAGGTGACCACCGTTCTAATATTTCGGCTGGTGGTTCTGCGATTAGACACGAAATGAGTGAACATGAGTTAGATTTATGCCGTAAAATAGGAAAACAATTAAATGAAGATGGAATTTATTTTTGCGGAATTGATTTGATTAACGGAAAAATGGTTGAGCTAAATGTCGTAAGTCCTGGAGGAATTGTTCCTCACAATAATGTAAACAATAACAACGAAATTCAGAAACAAATCGTATCGATGTTATTGGAGAAATATAAAGAATTTAAAGCATGAAATCCATAAGTATACAGCAAATTTTAGATAATATTGAGAACGAAATTGTATTTGAAGCTTATGCAGAAGACGAATCATTCAAAATAAAAATTGACGAATACATTCCTTACGTTTGTGCAGCTATTCACGATGGTGGACAAATGCGTGACGATATTCGCGAAAAATGTTTATTGAGTAATTATGAGCGTTGGTATGAAGAAGATCCACATACTGCTGAGTTTGTTGAGACTTTTCCAATCTTAATTCAAGGTTGCGATTCTCGATTTGAATACGATTTGAACCGTGGTCCAGAAACTGCTGTGTACGAAGAAGCTTGGGGAAAACAGGTTTGGAAAGAACCTTTGTCGGTTTCTCAAAAACAAAAAAGTATTGCAAAACATCACGCCTTTTATGAAGTTTTAGAAGCTTTAATCAACAAGCTTGAAACTAAATTTAAGTCATGTTTGGTTTATGATATTCATTCGTACAATTGGAAACGTTGGGATCGTCCGGTTCCTGTCTTCAACATTGGTGCGGAGCGAATTGACAACGAACGTTACGGAAACTATGTAGAAAGTTGGCGCGATGAATTGGCGAATATTGAGTTAGAAAATATTCACAATTATTCAGCGATTAACGATGTATTTTATGGACGCGGTTATTTGTTAGAATTTGTTACAAATCGATTCAAAAATACGTTGGTTTTAGCGACAGAAGTTTCAAAAATTTATTGTGATGAATTAACAGGAGAATCTTTTCCAGAAATTATTAACCAAATTAAAGAAGGTTTTAAATCAGCGATTCTTAACCACGCTTATGAGTTTGTAAAAACGGAAACAACGTACAAAGTAGGTTCTAAGCAAGTAAATATTTTGCACAATGAATTAGAATCTGACTTGGTTAAAATTGATAAACAATTGTGCCAATTGGTTCAGAATTTTGAATTGTTAAGTGTTATCAATCCGATCAATTTAGAATTTGAAAAGAAGAAATTTTTAGCTTCAAAATATACATACGAACCACAATTTAAATACAATCCGCTTAACATTGATCCATTCGAATTTAAACGAAAATTATCGAATATTAAAGTCGAAAAAATCAATGATATTAGTATTCAAAATATGTATGTTAACACGATTAACGCTTATTTTGATAAGGTCGATTTATTAGCCAATCTTGGTACGGATAAATTTTTATACAATTCGTTGCGTTACTTTGGCGAACCATCCAAAAAAGATATCGAAAACGCGAACTTTATCCTTTATTGTCCTGAATTTAGAATGGATAAACAAGGAAATTATACAGAGGAAGAAGTGGTTAATCTTTTTAGAAATGCTACGAATGATTATGGTTTCAAATTTGACATCGAAGTTTCGGATGATATCGCATCAAAAGCACTTGTAATCAATAGCAAGAGAAAAGTTGTGATTAAACGTGGCGTTAAGTTTGACAAACGTTTTACAAATGGTTTAATTGAGCACGAAATTGGAGTTCACATGGTGACAACCATGAATGCGTTGGATCAACCATTAAAAATCTTTAGTATTGGTTTACCTGTAAATACATTAACGCAAGAAGGTTTAGCGATTTTAAGTGAATATTATTCTGATTCTATTAATCATAGCCGACTAAGAGAACTTGGTTTACGCGTTATGGCAGTTCATATGTTGACAAATGGAAAATCATTCAACGAAACATTTATGACCTTGATGGAAGAATACAAAATGCAACCAGAAGATGCATTTTATCTGACAACTCGCGTTTATCGTGGTGGTGGTTTTACAAAAGATGCACTTTACTTGAAAGGTTTGAAAACAATTTTGAATTATGTCGATCAAGGACGTTCTTTGGATAATTTATTGATTGGAAAAACTTCAGTTGAATACATTGATACAATTGACGAATTAGTTGAACGTAAAATGATTAATAAACCAAAATATCATACCAAAATTTTCAAAAAACATCTTGAAAATCCAGAAATCAACCCTATTTTACAATATATTTTTAACGGAATAAAAGATTAAAAAATAAAAACCCACTCAAATTTGAGTGGGTTTTGTGATTAATTCTCTTTCTCAATTCTTTTATCAAAATAGAATAATACAATTCCTAATGCAATAATACCTAAACCAAATAAACTTTCTTTTGGTTTTTGCATCAAAACGAAATAACAGATATATAAACTAAATGCTAAAAATATAGCAGGCAAGATATAAAAGAATTTACTTTTGATAATAGTTAATTGATCTTGTTTGATAAAGAAAGCTGTACAAACTGCTAATGTTGCTAATATTTGTAAAACAAACGATGTATAGGTAAAAATCACTTCAAAATCTCCTGAAAAAATTAGCAAAATACTAATTGCTGTATGCACCCAAATTGCACGAACTGGAATTCTATTTTTGTTCTCTTTCGCCATAAAATTCCACAATTTATTTTCGCGCGCTGTGGCTTGCGTCAAACGAGAACCAATCCACAAATAACCGCTAATCGTCGCAATTAATTGTAAAGCAATAAAGCAACTCACCCATTTTACATTATTTCCAAGCAGATTACCGAACGAAATATTTGCAACATTTTCTTGTCCAGCCAAAGTTCCTGCTGATGCATGTTTCAAGAAAACATAATTTAGCAAAACATAAGAAATCGTGACAAAAATAACGCCTATAAATAGTGCTTTTGGTAAGTTTTGTTTTGGTTGCTCAATTTCTTCTACGATGTATGAAGCCGAATTCCAACCTGTATAAGCAAAAGTAACATAAACCAAAGACGTCGCAAATGCAGGAAGTAACAATTCATTTTTCCAAGTCGAATCAAAAACTACCGCATTTGGCTCAACTGCTGGAGCAAAATAAAAACCTAAAACAATTAAAACAACAATAAATACAACTTTTAGAATAGTAAAAATATTCTGAAATTTACTACTCAAATTTAGACTGAATGATTGAAAAACGGCAACAATCAAAATCATGGCTATTGCAAATTCTTTTCCTAAATCAAACCCGAAAACATTCAAGTATTTTCCCATTGCCAAAGCCGCTAAAGAAATCGGCGCTGAGAAACCAACGAATAAAGAAATCCAACTTGATAAATAACCAAAAACGGGATGAAATGTCCGAGATAAATAAATATAATCTCCTCCTGATTGTTTAAATTTTGAAGCTAATTCCGAATAAATAAATGCGCCAATCAACGCTAACAATCCTCCTATTGACCACAATAATAAGATAGAAGTTGTATTTTTTAAATCAGAAATTTGATAACCCAAACTGGTAAAAACACCTGTTCCGATCATATTCGAAATCACTAAAGCTGCTGCGGTTTTCCAACCAATTTTTGAATGTGCCATACACAAAAAAGTGCCAATTGAATGTTTGAATTTACATTAAAATTGACACTTTGAATATTTTATTATTGATTAAAATTTAAAACTTGCACGTGCAAAATAATACGCTCCTGTCATCCCCATTTGAACTGGCGCATACGGAAAAATTCCATAATAAGAATTCTCATAAACTTGCTTGTCTGGGAAAACATCAAACAAATTATTTGCACCAATTGTAAAGTTGAAATTCTTTGTAATATCATAACCAATCGAAGCATCCGTCACCGCTTTTCCCGTATGTTCTTGGATACTTCCCCAAGGATATCCATCTTTTGTCACTTTTCCGAAATACGTGTTACGCACCATAAAATTGAATCCAGAAATTGCATAATTCAATCCTAAAGTTGCTTTTGTTTTTGGACTTAATGATTCGATAATATTGACTTGATCAGGACCAAAAAATTCTTCCGTTGGAATTGTTAAAGCTGTTGGAAAATGATAACCGACAATTTTTGTTTCGTTGATATTTCCTGATAAACTTGCATTCAATTTTCCTCGACCTAAACGAGTATCATAGGAAATTACTAAATCCAAACCTTTGGTTTCTGTATCAATTGCATTCGTAAAAATACGCGCTGTCGCTACATTATATTTTTCTAAAGCAGGATCTGTGATATCAGAAGTTAAGACAATTCGGTCATCAACTTTTATAAAATATCCATCCAATGTGATAAATAATTTTGAAGTCGGACGAAATGTTAAACCTAAACTTGCATTGATTGATTTTTCTTCTTTTAATTTATCCAAACCAATTTCTTTCGACAATTCAGACTCATTTCGAATAATTCCTTTTGTTACCAAAACTTGATCACCATTATCATTCAAGAATAAATCGGTATACGAATTACTGAAATATTTTTGTTGTAAAGAAGGTGCTCTAAATCCTGTCGAAATCGCTCCACGAACCGAATATCCTTTTGCGTATTCATATCGCATCGCTAATTTTCCGTTGATTGTACTTCCAAAATCTGAGTAATTTTCAAATCGTCCAGCTAAATCAGCCGTAAAATCTCCAAATTTCAATTCTCCATCTACATAAGCCGCAACTGAGTGACGATCACCTTTTACAACATTCAATGGAGAAAACCCTACAAAAGATTCAGATCCAGAACCTGAATAAGACGCTTCATCTCCAGCTTCAATTTTATATTGTTCAAAACGATATTCTCCTCCAAACGCTAAACTAACATTTTGATTGATTCGTTTCGAAAAATCTAAATTGACTGTATTTTGTAAAAATTGATGTTTCCCAGCGTAAAAATCGGTTGGAGAATTTAAGCCTAATGATTGATTAATTGAATTTTCTAAATCATACTTGAATGAATTTAATCCAAAAGTATTGCTCAAGTCAACTTTCCATCCATCATATGAATAACGTAATCCTGTAGAATTTGAATAATCATTTACATTAGATTTTAACGTTGCTTGAAAACCATTTGGATAAATTTTTAACGCATCTTCAGACAATTCACTTGGCAATCTTCTAAAACCAAATCCATTACCTTGGCGCAACGAAACTCCTCCAAATGAATAAAAATCTAATCGATCATTAATCGCCGTTTCAGCATTTACAAAAAATTGTTGATTCTTGATTGCCGCATCTCCAATTTGAAATCTAAAATCTTTTCTCGAAAGCCCTAAAGCAGCAATTTTAGCGTCATCCACAGCTCTTGCTACATCTGGATCATCTGCAAAATCGTACGCGAAATTATCTCCAAAAATATCTAAATTATGATCTTTCGAGCGATTTGTTTTTTTACGTTCACTTACAACAGCCGAAAAAACAATCGAACCCGATTGTCCTAGTTTCGTTCCATAACTTCCGTTAAAATTGTACGTTTCTCCATCATTTCGAGAAGTCTGACCATACGTCAAAGACGCGTCACCACCTGGTTTAGATTTCAAAACAATATTTACAACTCCCGCAATTGCATCAGAACCATATTGCGCAGCCGCACCATCGCGTAAAACTTCAATTTTATCAATTGCTGAAATCGGAATTGCGCCTAAATCTGTTCCTACAGAACCATTTCCAACTGTATTTTGGTAATTCACCAACGAAGTTGTGTGACGTCGTTTTCCATTAATCAAAACCAAAACCTGATCTGGTCCCATTCCACGCAATGTCACAGGATCGATATGCTCCGTTCCATCGGCAGATGATTGACGAACAGAATTAAAAGAAGGAATAACCACATTCAAAATATCATTCACACTCAATTGAGGAGAAGACGTTTTCAATTTCTCAACATCGATAATATCGACAGGAACTGACGAATTAACCACCGTTCTTTCTGATGTACGACCACCGATTAAAATAACTTCGTTAAGATTTGTTTCCTCCTTTTCAACTTCTTGAGCAAAAAGTGTAGATGCGCAAATAAATGCGAATGAAGCAAGTAAAAATTTGTTTCTTTTCATTTTTAATTATCATAAAACTTTCAAGAAACCAACAGATAAAAGTGAAATACTTTTACTCATCTTTCCCTCTAATAGGTTGGATTTAGCACCTTAGATTATAAGTCATCTGGTTGCTAAGGTTTCACAGGGCCAATCCCTCCACCTTTCTTGATAAGTTATGCAAAGGTAATGTTAAAAAATGAAAACGCAAACAATACTCTATCAATTTCATAGAGTTATTGAATTAACAACGAAATATCCAATTCTTGGCTTTCGTCTAAATTCATCATCGCATTGATTCGTTTGAATGATTTAAAATTAACTAAATCTGAAACTTTTATATTTTTCTGAATGATTTCGCCTGATTGTAACAAAGCTTCTCGCATTGTCCCTTTCAACAGAAAAGTTCGTGGCGTGATCCATTGAGAACCGTCAAAAAAAACAATATTCGAATAAATACAATCTGTAATATAATTTGATTTTACCAAGACCAAATCATCTGTTTTTGACTCTTTTAAATATTCATCAAAAAACCAACGATCTAAATATTTGTAGGAATAATCAATTTTATTTTCGATCTCAAAAAGTTGAATACTTTCAATGGGTTTGATTTGATACGATTGAAATTCTACCGATTGAATTTCACGATCATAAACAATTCTAACTTTATATTTTTCGTCCGTTAAATCTGTAGGAAACTTAATAATTTCGTCCAATAAAATCGGATTGATTTCAGTAAAATTATCATTTCTTGTTCGATCAAATCTCGCTTGATGAAATTCTAAATTTCGAAGTTGTTTGTTTACACAACAAATCGATTCAATAAATTGGAACATACACTTTTTGTATTAATTCTTCGTACTCTGCTTTTGCCTTACTTTTTGCTGTTATTCCTCCTCCACTCTTGAAAAATAATTCACCTTGATTATTTTCGATGAAACGAATCATCACAGCACTATCAAGATTTTCGCCATCAAAAACACCAAAAACTCCTGTATAAAAATTTCGATGATACTTCTCGGCTTCTAAAATAATTTCAACGGTTTTCTTTTTGGGCGCACCGCAAATAGAACCAGCAGGTAAAAGTTGATCGAAAATCGTTCCTAAATTTTGATAATAATCATCATTCAAATCGCCTTTTATCTCAGAACTCACTTGCAAAAGTGTTGCATCATTTGTCTTCACCTCATCCATGTAGCGATAATTTATCACCTCAACATTTTCGGAAACAAGACTCAAATCATTTCTGATTAAATCGACAATTGTTGCATGTTCGGCAGCTTCTTTTTCATCATTCAAAATAAGTTGCTTCGCATTTAGAATCGAGGCATCAATGGTTCCTTTCATTGGATTTGAAAAGATTTTTTGATCTTCAATTTTCACAAAACGTTCGGGAGAAAAACAAACAAATTCGTTTTTATATTTCAGTTTATATTTTGCTTCAGAAAACTGAAAAATTTCGTGTAAAGTCAAATCAGTTTCAATTTTTGTTGGAAGCGTTAAATTCGTTAAATATGAATTTCCAAACAAAAGATTATCGTGAACATAATTGAATTTTGGCAAATATTCGTCGAAAGAAATCGGGAATTTATTGAATTTAAAATCTTTCTGAAAAGATTCTTTTTTTGTTGAATCTACTTCAAATTTTATCTCATCAGGTAATTCATTTAACGGAACTACTTCTCCATTTTCTTTCAAAAAATCGATCATAAAAAAAAAGGGAACTTTTGCAGCTCCCAATTCATTCATTTTCGTAAAAATCGAATGCTTTGCTAACATTCGATAAAATTAATATTATTCTTGGTTTGTACCAAGTAGATCAATTTCTGTTTTTTCATCATCTGTCAAAATCATATCTTTTAACATAAAATAAACCATCATATAGCCAATTGGATAAGTTGCTAACGCACCTACATAACAAGCAATAGCTCCTATTGAAGCAACCAGACTAACAACAATAGCTATTAGAACCATCCACCAAAAATTCTTTTTTACGATTGCATAAGAAGTTTTCATTGCGTCAATAGCGCTCATATTTCCATAATGAATAAGATACGGAGCCAGATAAATACACGCTTGTAAGAACAATAAAAATACTGTCGCCACTAAGATGTATAACATACCAAAAAGCGATGAACCAATCATTAATGCTGGGTTTACATTTTCGGGATCATTAAACATAAGTGGTAAAAAAGAAAAAATAATGTATGGTAACATTACAACTATTGCGACTCCCATTACGATAAGTGTTAAAAGGAAATAGCTTCCTATATTTTTGAAACCTCCAAAAAAGTCACCTAGCTCTAACGACATTTTGTTTTCGGCACGTTCTGCACCAATCATAAATCCCATTATAAGTGGATACATCACAAAAAGCAATCCGATTATAGTGAAGGAAGTAAACATATAAATAATAGCTGCAACAAGAGCATAAATAACAAATGGCTGCCAATTATTTTGAAAAAGTTCTAATGATTGATTGAAATATTTCCCGATATCAAATTGGAATTTATTGTTTTTGTAATATTCAATTTTGTTGTAGTCTAATGTTTTCATCTTAACGTTGGTTTAATTGAAATTAATGTAAATTTGCTTGATTAGTAGAATAAAATTAATAATTGGTACAACATGAATGCAAACGATTTATTATCAATCATAAAAAATAGACGCTCTATATTTCCTCCGCAATACAATCAAGAAGAAATTACGCGCGAAGAATTGAATCAAATTTTTGATGCAGCAAATTGGGCGCCATCTCATAAAAAAACAGAACCTTGGCGTTTTGTCGTTTTAGAAGGGCCTGCAAAAGACCGTTTCCGCGAATACGTAAAGCGTGTTTATGTGCAAGGAACGCCAACAGATCAATTGAGCGACAGAAAAATAAATGCATTAATTGAGAAATGTGATAAGTCGAATAAAATTGTATTAATCAATTTTATCAACACAGAAAAAAATCCTGAATGGGAAGAATTAGCTGCTACTTCTATGGCAGTTCAGAATATGTGGTTAATGGCAAGTGCGCTAAAGATTGGTGCATATTGGTCTTCTCCAGCAAATATTATCGCCAATGTTGATGAGTTTACAACTATGGAAGAAGGTGAAAAATGTGTTGGTGTTTTCTATATGGGAAAATTTGATGGAGAAATCCCAGAAGCTATTCGTCAACCAATCGAAGATAAAGTGAGATTTTTAGAATATTAAAAATCTTCTGAAAATAATTTGAGAAAGACTACTATTTTTTAGTGGTCTTTTTTATTAAATAGAAAATCAACTCTTTATGATTTTTGTATATTTGAATAAATACTTTAATATGAAATACATGAAATCGATTTTTAACTACTTATTAGTTGTAATCTCTATTAGTTTTTTTACATCTTGCAAAAACTCTAATCTGCCTGTTTACAACGATCCAATCCCGAAACACGAAACATTTACAATTGATTCTAAAATTCTAAATGAAAAACGAGTTATTAATGTTTGGGTTCCAATAGAATATTCGACTTCTCAGGATTCGTTATCCGTTTTGTATATGCCTGATGGCGGAACAAAAGAAGATTTTCCACATATTGCAAACACATTAGATAGTTTGATTACTTCGAAAAAAATAAAACCAGTTATTTTGGTTGGAATAGAAAATATACAACGTCGCAAAGATTTGAGTCCACCAACTGAAAATGAAGAAGATAAAAAAATAGCCGATGTTGTGGGAGGTTCTAATGAATTTAGAAGCTTTGTCAAGGATGAGTTATTTCCTGAAATCACGAAAAAGTATCGCACTAAAAATAATAAAGGAATTATTGGCGAATCGTTGGCTGGATTATTTATTATGGAAACGTTCCTGAAACAACCCGAAATGTTTGATTATTATATCGCAATTGATCCTTCACTTTGGTGGAACGATCACAAAATGCTATTAAATGCAAAAAATGATTTAGCTAAATTTCCTTTAACTCCAAAAAAGTTATGGTTTGCAGGATCTGGAGCAAGTGATATTTTGCCTTATACAGATGATTTGAAGAATATTTTAACACAAGAAAAACTTCCAAACCTAAAATGGAATTATTCTCCAGAACCGAAAGAAGAACATGCTACAATTTACAGAGCAACTAAAGAAAAAGCACTGATTTGGAGTATTGGTAAATAAAATTTATCTGATAAACAAAAAACCCTCACTTCAAATGAAGTGAGGGTTTTTTATGCGATTCGTTTTCCTAAAATAGTTAAACTTCTTTCTATTCCGTCTAAAATTGCAATATTGGGATAATTTCCCCAATCTTCGAAACCAAAATGTTTGAATAGTTTTAAACTTGGTTCATTATGCGAAAAAATAAAACCTAAAATCGTTTTAATTCCAAATTCTGCTGCTTTCGTAATGCTATATTCCAACACTTGTTTTCCTAAACCTTTTCCACGTTGCATAGCATCTAAATAAATGCTAATTTCTACAGTTGCATCATAAGCTGGTCTTCCATAAAAAGATTGAAAACTTACCCAACCTACAATGTCTTTCAATTCATTTTCTACAACCCAAAGTGGTCTTTTTTCAGGTGAATGTTCTTCGAACCATTTTGCTTTACTTTCAACTGAAACTGGTTCTGTATCGGCAGTTACTAATCGCGAAGCTATTGTAGAATTATAAATTTCTGTTATTTTTTCTAAATCGCTTCGTTTAGCATCTCTGTATGTTAACATCTAAATTTTTAAATTTTATTCTCTTTTTGATTTTAAAAAGGAATATTCTTTTTCATCGCCATCATATAGCCCAAATGCATTGCTTCGTGAATATTGTTGTACAAAATTGCATCTTCAATCGATTCTAACGTCATACCAAAACTTGTTTTATATGATCGATAATACGATAGTTTTTCCGAACGATAATCCTTGAACATCTGCATTGGTGTACTTTCCAACATTTCCTTCAATTCTGTCACATCTTCTTCCGTTACTTCCGTATTTCCGATTGTTCCTTTTTTATACTTCTGAATAAACTGAATATCGACCAACATCCTATTATCGGTTAAATAATAATGGATCAATTGCTGTGTTGCCAAAACGTGAGCCGCATTCCAAAACAAATTGTTTTTATAGCCAACAGGTATATAAAGTAGTTGTTTCAGAGAGTGTTGTTCAAGCTCATCAATAATCTGTTTTCTTATATTCGTCAGATAAATAATATGCTCTTCCATAGTCAGATTTAAAGTTTAAATATACATCAAATTAAGTCTATTTATCAAATTATAAAGCAAAACAATTAAAATCACGTTTTTAGATTATTTAAAGTCTTTGATTCTTCGTAATTTTGTCTCATTAAAATTAAAAGATGGCTTACACAAGAGATCAAATATATCAAGTATTAGAAGAATTAGGTATTCGCAATTGGATGCGTAACGCTCAAGTGATGGGAAATGATATTATATTGGATATTGTTTCTCCTTCGCCTGCAATGCACGAACGCAAGCGTTTGGAAATTGCGTTGAAAAATGCATTTAAAGAAAATTTACCTGAGTCAAATCTTAAACTTAACATTTCTGTTGAAGTTGAAGAAAAAAATCCGAACGAAATCAAAGGTTCTGAATTGCCAGGTGTTAAAAATATTATCGCTGTAGCATCAGGTAAAGGTGGTGTTGGTAAATCTACTGTTTCATCAAACTTAGCAATAAGTTTAGCAAACATGGGATTCAAGGTAGGTTTATTAGATGCTGATATCTACGGACCTTCTATGCCAATTATGTTCGATTGTCAAGATGCTCGTCCATATTCTGTAGAAGTTAATGGAAAAACGAAAATAAAACCAGTAGAAGCTTACGGAATTAAATTATTATCAATTGGATTCTTTGCTGATACAGATCAAGCAATTGTTTGGAGAGGACCGATGGCTGCAAAAGCATTGAATCAAATGATTCGTGATGCACATTGGGGAGAATTAGATTTCTTATTAATCGACTTACCTCCAGGAACAGGTGACATTCATTTATCTATCGTTCAACAAGTTCCAATTACAGGAGCTGTTGTAGTTTCTACGCCTCAAAATATTGCATTAGCAGATGCAAAAAAAGGAGTTGGAATGTTCCAAATGGAAGCGATTAATGTTCCAGTTTTAGGAATTGTAGAAAATATGGCGTATTTTACACCAGAAGAATTACCTAACAACAAATATTATATCTTTGGACAAAATGGTGCAAAGAACTTAGCAGAACAAATTGGTGTTCCTTTCTTAGGCGAAATTCCAATTGTACAATCTATTCGCGAAGCTGCTGACGTTGGTCGTCCAGCTGCAATGCAAGAAGATACTGTTGTAGCTAATGTTTACAAAGAAATTGCACGTAACGCAGTACAAAGTTTAGTAGAACGTAACAATACTTTGCCTCCAACAGAAGCCGTTCGTATTACAACGATGGCAGGTTGTTCGGCAAAAAATTAAAAAAAGTAAAAGATCATGACTCCAGAAGAAAAATATTCAGAAGTTGAAAAGGCCTTAACTGAAATTAGACCATTCTTAAATTCAGATGGAGGCGATATCGAATTAGTATCTGTAGAAGATAATATTGTAAAAGTTCGCCTTACAGGTGCATGTATAGCATGTTCTGTCAACCAAATGACCTTAAAGTCTGGTGTTGAAATGACCATCAAAAAATATGTTCCAGAAATAGTTTCGGTTATCAATGTTTCAGATTTTGAAACTTCAACTGAAGCAGATCAAATATCTTCCTTAAAAGAAGAAAATTAGAATATCATTAGATTCTCATAAATTAAAACGCCTTTATATCAATTTATAAAGGCGTTTTATTATTTTTGGCAAACAATTTGAATCTTAACCTCAAAACCAAAAATTCAAAATGAAAAAATATATTTTATTTTTTACTTTTATTGTCCTTTCATTTGCATTGCCTTTAAATGCTCAAAACAACTACAAAGTTGGCGAAAATCTAAAATTTAGAGTTCATTATTCTGGATTGAATGCAGGTTTTGCTTCCATTGATGTAAGAGAAGCTACATTGAATGGAAAAAGCCATTATCACATCATAGGAAAAGGAACTTCAACAGGTGCTGTGCGTGCTTTTTTTAAGGTAGATGATAATTACGAATCGTATATTGACAAAACAGATTTGAAACCTACAAAATTTGTTCGAAATATTGTAGAAGGAAGTTACAAACGTCATCAAATCTATTATTTTGATCATGCCAATAGAAAAGCAAAAGTTGAAAATAAACGAGATGGAAAAGTTACAACAGAAACGATTCCTTACGATGCGCAAGATTTACTTTCTGCTTTTTATAGCTTACGTAATGCCAATCATACCACTCTTAAAACAGGAGATTATTTGAACGAAAATATTTTTCTTGGTGATGAAACGCTTAAATTTCGATTGAAAGTTTTGGGACGTGAAACCCTAAAAACAAAATTCGGAAAAATTGCAGCAATCAAAATTCGTCCGTATGTACAATCTGGTCGTGTTTTCAAAGAATCAGAATCGGTTACAATGTGGATTTCTGACGATGATAACTTAGTTCCGCTAAAAATAAAAGCGGGTTTATTAGTTGGATCGTTAAATGCAGATCTAAATGAATATAAAAATTTAAAATATCCTATTACTTTTACGAAGTAAATTGAAAAAGCGAAGTTCGAAATCCGAATTTCGCTTTTTTTTATTTCTCCAAATATTCCAAAAAAACATCACTCGGAATTTCCATTGCACCCAAACTCGCTAAATGTTCGGTATAAACTTGACAATCGATCAATTTATATTTCTTGTGGTATTTTGCAACAAATTGTATAAAACCAGCTTTGGAAGCATTGCTCACTTTCGCAAACATACTTTCTCCACAAAAAACATCGCCCATATCAATTCCATAAAAACCACCAACCAATTCGTCGTTTTGCCAAACTTCAATACTTTTAGCGATTCCCATTTCATGTAACGTACAATATGCTTCGATCATATCATTTGTAATCCACGTTCCGTCCTGATCTTTTCTATACGCTTGCGAACAATTTGTAATCACTTCTCGAAACGCTTTATTTTCTGAATACGTAAATATTTGATCTCGAAAAACTTTCTTCATCGATTTCGAAACATGTAAATTTTCTGGAAATAAAACAAATCGATCTTGTGGAAACCACCAAATAATTGGATCTTCTTCATTAAACCAAGGAAAAATTCCTTTCTGATAAGCCAAAATTAGGCGTTCTGGCGAAAGATCTCCTCCAACAGCTATAATTCCCTCGCTATTCACTTCATCGTAATCAGGAAAGATTAAATCAGAACTTAACCAATACATATCGTTTTGTGTATAATTTATATAAAATTAAAAAAACGTGTCCAATAAAGAACACGTTTAGTATTAATTGATGTTTTTTTACTTAGAATGGTAAATCATCATCATCTCCATTAGAAAAAGTATCAACTGGAGGCGCTGGTGCAAAATTATCGTAACCTTGAGGTGCTTGTGCAGCTGCATTCGCCATATTCTCAATTCTCCACGCTTGGATTGTATTAAAATATCTTGCTACTCCTTCTGGATTAATCCACTCACGACCACGAATATTGATAGAAACTTTCACTTCATCACCAGGTTTGTAAGCATTCAACACATCAGTCTTATCTTGTGTAAGCTCAATTAAAATATCTTGTGGATATTGTTCTTGCGTTGTAACAACAAATTCTCTTTTCTTGAAACTTGCAGTAATATTTTGAGTTTCAAATACTTTCTTAATTCTTCCTGTAATTTCCATTTTTGTAAAAGCTTTGTACAAATTTAGAATGTAAAAAAAGATTAAAAAAATTTTATTTCGAAATTTTGTTAGAAAGAAAACTTGTGTATATTTGCAATCCAAATCGGTGAGATTTTAGCGGGCGTGGTGGAATTGGTAGACACGCTAGACTTAGGATCTAGTGCCGCAAGGTGTGGGAGTTCGAGTCTCCCCGCCCGTACAACAGCAAAGACTTTGAAAAATATTTCAAAGTCTTTTTTTTATGACTTATTACTTTATAATATTTTTTATAAATTTAGATAATTATTTGGTTACAAGTTGTTTGGTATGTATTCGAAAAGAAAAAGAAATTTGAAATCTGGAGGGAGAACTATCCCCATTTTTGAATTTATAGTGGTTGTAATTATCATCATTATTTTGATTTACTTCGCAGTTTTCTAAGGAAATTATTCTTCATTTTTTTAAACATTAATTTATAATTATTTAGAAGAAAAATAGAATCAAATCAAAGAATCTGTTAAGCAAAAATTTGGAGATTAGTTTGATGATGATGCTGAAGATAATGCGAAAAATTATCAGCCACAACCTTAATTGATATAGAAAATGGTTAGAATTTAGATTCTAACCATTTTTTTATGCTTCTATATCTTTATAAAATGTTTTTCTACGTTTATGGATAACCGGATCAAAGTTTTTCCATAATTGTTGCACTTTTGTATTCTCCTCTAGCAAAGGATTGGTCTCTAAAGTTTTAATTCCTCTCGCTATAAATCGATCATAAAGCTCTTTAAAAATCAAGGCGTTAACACCTTTATTTTGATAATGAGGATGAATTCCAATCAAATAAAATTCGACATGATCGTTCTTTTTTTGCGCTTGCATCAAATGCCACCAACCAAATGGGAACAATTTTCCTTTCGTTTTCTGGAAAGCTTTTGAAAATGAAGGCATCGTAATCGCAAAAGCAATCATTTTGTTGTTTTTATCTTTTACACATGAAATAAAATCGGGATGAAGAAATTTTAGATATTTCTTTTTGTAATGCTCAACCTGAAATTTTTCTATCGGAACAAAACTTTGCAATTCTGCATACGTCACATTCAACAAATCGAACATCTCATCTACGTAAGGTAACATTTCGTCAATTGTATCAAATTTATACGTATCTATTTCGTAACGTTTTTTGAGCATTTCACACAATTTATCCATTTGCTTTACCTTGCCCAAATTGGCAATATCAATAGAATATTCTAACCACTCGGCTTTTGGTTGATAACCTAATTCTTGCAAATATATTGGATAATATTCGTAATTATATAAACCGATCAAAGTGGCAACTTTATCAAATCCTTCTGTTAATAATCCAGCTTTATCCATATTCGAAAATCCCATCGGACCTTCTATATAACTCAGTTTATTATTTTTAGCAATGTTTTCAACAGTTGTTAATAAAGCTTTTAAAATGTTGATATCATCTTTAAAAACTAACCAACCAAACCGAATTTTAGTCTTTCCAAGTTCTTTTACTTCGGTCCAATTAATAATCGAAACAATTCGTCCAACGACTTCTTTTCCTTTGTAAGCTAAAAAATAGTTAGCTTCAACCGTCTCAAAAATTGCATTATTTTTATCAAAACTTGCGAGTTCATCTTTCTTTAAAGAAGGCACCCAATACGGATTATCTTTATACACTTCAAAAGGTAAATCGACAAATTTCTTCATTTCACTTGGCGTATTCACCTCTCTTACTTCGATCATATGCTATTAAATTGCGTCTTACAGATTCTAATTTAGGGAGATTTTTTTAGAGAACAATTTTCTCTTCTACAGATTTTCCGTTTTTATCTTTTCCGTAAAATAAAATATAATCAAGCTTTACGGAGATTCCAGCCGTTCCTTTCTTCTGTTTTAAGAAAACACGATTCAGTGTTATCAACTTGTTATTAACAGTTGTTTGAACAATTGGATTTTTTTGAGAATCAAGCTTAAGCGTTAATTTTTGAGTTGGATAAGAAACCAATGTCAACTGAAAAACATTCTTTTCAATTTTCTTAATATCTAAACCATATGCCAATTTCTTTTGTATAGAAGTCAAGGGCTTTTTTGAACCATCTTCAGCATAAAGAATGCGATAAATATCAACTGGATTGTTAGCATCTAAAATTCCTTTGCTCGAAAAAAGTGCATCGTAAACAAACGTATTTTTATTGTCGTTGTGTTGAATGTAAAATAATCTATTTTCTGATTTTGGAGGAACAGGATAACCTTGTTGTGCATTTACAACAAAAGAAAAAAGGATAGAACAAATAATTAATAGGTTTTTCATTGATTGATATTTTTAAAAATAGAAGATAGGAATTATTTGAATGATTATCTAAATCCAAATAAAAAGTTTCGAAACTTTAACTTGTTCAATATTATTTTGATCAAGAAAATCTTGCGGAAATTTGATTAAATCTGAAATTGGAATAATTTCATCATTCTGAATAAAATTATATTTACCATGACCAGTTTGATATTTAGAACTTTTATTAGAAACTTCGTGATTGATTTCAATCATTTCATCTTCTAAATCAATAGTAATTTCTGTTTCTTTTTCTACAACTAACAAAGCCTTTTTATTCCTGAAAAAATAAATTTCGCGCTTAGATTCCTTTAAGAGATGATTGTAAGTATTGACAACTGGAATGGTAAAAAAAAAGAATAGTATCAAAAAAATCATTCCAATAATTATGTTAGTTAAAATGAAATCTGTCACAAACAATAATTGATAAGCTATAAATAAAAAAGTAAGACAAAGAATTGCAAAAAGAATCATATTAAAAACTGAAATATAGCTTAAAAAACCAATTTTGACGCGAATAACTTCATCATTTTCGTGTTTATATTCTTTTTGAGACTCAATGATAAATAAAATAATTGGTAAAAAGATTATCCACAAAAGTAAGATGATGAAAATCGAATTTTCTGTACTCATTTTTTATTTTTTTATTTTCTCTTTGACGAATTCTACAATAATTGGAACCAAAGAAAACACAATAATTGCCATTACGACAATTTCGAAATTGTTTTTGATAAATGGAATTGTTCCAAGGAAATAGCCAGCCAATGTAATCCCGAAAACCCAAATTGTTCCTCCGATAAAATTATATTTGATAAATGTGCCATAATGCATTTTAGAAATCCCTGCAACGAAAGGTGCAAGCGTTCTTACAATCGGAACAAAACGTGCAATTACAATGGTTTTTGAACCATATTTTGTAAAGAAATCTTCGGTCTTTAGTATCGCAGAATCTTTAATAATTCGTTTACCGAAAATTTTAGTTGTAACTAATTTCGTTCCTAAGGTTTTCCCAATCGTATAATTGACTGTGTCGCCTGCAATTGCCGCGATCCAAAGTAAACCTAATACAATATAAATATTGAGTTGAGCTGGAAAAGCCGCAGCTAACATCCCTGCTGCAAATAAAAGCGAATCGCCAGGTAAAAAAGGCATGACAACCAAACCTGTTTCGATAAAGATTAAGAGAAATAAAATCAAGTAAAACCAATGTTGATAATCATTCAAAATGGTTTCTAAATATTTATCGATATGTAGAATATAATCTAAAATTTCCATGATTTAAAGGTATAAAAAAACTCGACCGAAGTCGAGTTAAGTTTTTATAGTTATTCTTGTTCAGCTACCTTTTTTTTGCCGAACTTTTCTTTGATAATTTCCACTAAAATTGGAAGTACAGAAGCGATTGTTATTCCTAAAATTACTTTAGAAAAATTATTTTGAACCCATTCTATATTTCCTAAAAAGTATCCAATAAGTGTTAAACCAACAACCCATAACACGGCTCCAATCACATTATATGTAATGAAAATAGAGTATCCCATTCTCCCAATTCCTGCAACGAAAGGCGCTAAAGTTCTTACAATTGGTACAAAACGTGCAATTACAATGGTTTTTGAACCGTATTTTTCGTAGAATTCGTGCGTTTTATTGATATGTTCTTCTTGGATGAAATTTTTACCAAAAATCTTAACTTTAGTTGCTTTGTAACCAACTTTCTTTCCGATGGTATAATTCAATGTATCACCGAGTATCGCGGCCACCAAAAGAATTGCAATCATAATCCACACATTCATATCATTTGTTTCTTGTGCAGCTAACATCCCTGCCGCAAACAACAATGAATCTCCAGGTAAAAAAGGCATCACAACTACACCTGTTTCCACGAAAATGATTAAAAATAAAATTGCATACAACCACAAACCATATTCATTTGCAAACTCTGCTAAATGTTGGTCGATATGCATAATAAAGTCAAAAAGACTCATAAATACTTCCATAAAAGTTGATTAAATTTCCGAAGCATTAAATGCATTTTTGATATGATTTACGCTCCAAGATTGTTGTTTTTTTAAAAGTGCTAAAATATCAAATCTTACCTCAGAAATAAAATTATTTTTCTGAATAAAATCATCTGCGGCAAGAATTAACAATTTCTTCTTCTTTGTGTTAATAGAACTTTCTGGCTCCGCAACATAATTTGAAGTACGACTCTTAACCTCTATAATAACAATCTCATTTTCAAATTGAGCAATAATATCGATTTCGGCTTTTCTGTAAAAATAATTTCGAGCCAATATTTTGTATCCATTTTGGATTAAATAATTAACGGCAAAATCTTCTGCTTCTTTTCCGAAATCGTAACTAATACTCATTCAAAAAAATTATTTTGTTCCGTACAAACGATCTCCAGCATCACCTAAACCTGGAACGATGTATCCATTTTCATTCAATTTTTCATCCAAAGCAGCCAAGAAAATTGGAACTTCTGGATAAACATTTTGTACTGCCTCCACTCCTTCTGGACAACCAACTAAACAAGCCAAACGAACAGATTTCGCTCCTTTCTCTTTTAGAATTTCGATTGCTTTGATTGCAGAACCTCCTGTTGCTAACATTGGATCAACCAAAATCACATCGCGAGAATCTAAATCTGTTGGGAGTTTACACAAGTATTCAACTGGTTGTAATGTATCATGATCGCGGTAAAGCCCAATATGACCAACTTTAGCGGTAGGAATTAATTGATGAATTCCTTTTACCATTCCCAATCCTGCACGTAAAATTGGAACGATAACCATATCATTTCCTTTTAATTTGTAACCGATTGTTTTGGTAATTGGCGTTTCAACTTCTACTTCTTCAAGCTCGATGTTACGTGTAATTTCGTAACACATCAAACCTGAAATTTCGTCTACTAATTCACCAAATTCTTTCGTTGTTGTGTTTTTATCACGCATTTGCGTAATTTTTGCTTTTACCAACGGGTGAGAAATGACTGTTAAATTATCTTGTTTCATATATGTTTGTATAATGATGCAAAGTTACATTATTTGAAGTAACATTTAACTGAACTTTTGCACCCATTTTTAGCGCAACATTGTGTCCTGTATGTCCTGCAGGAAATCCGAAAGCGATTGGAATATTTATTTTTTTTGTAAAACTATGAATGACTTCATACGTTTTTGGATCGAATGGATGATTGTAGTTTTCAGCATTTTCTTCTTCCGTATCCATGTGCGTAAAGTTCCCTAAAATAATTGCGTTTACATGAGTAAGAATTCCGTTTCGTTTAAGATTCATCAACATTCGATCAACAGCATACCAACTCTCAAACCAATCTTCTAAAAATAAAATCTTATCCGTAGGATTTGTAATCGCAGATTCGCTCCCTAAAAGTGAATAAACAATCGAAAGATTTCCTCCTATTAATTCTCCATTTGCTTCGCCTAAATTATTGTAAGCATGTGATTGAATTTCGTAATTAATTTCATGTCCAAATAGTACTTCATAAATACTTTGATAGGATGTTGGATGATATTCGGTATTTGCTAATTTTTTTGCTGTAACCGCGTGTAAAGTTTGATATCCTAATCGATTAAAATGATTGTGAAAAACAGTGATATCAGAATAACCAATGATCCATTTTGGATTTTTAGTAAACTTCGTTAAATCAAGTTCATCAATAATTTTCACAGAACCATAACCTCCTCTAGCACACCAAATCGCTTTTATCTCATGGTCATCTAATGCCCACTGAAAATCTTCTGTTCTCATTTCATCTGTGCCTGCATATCGATAACCAAAATCATATTCGGCATAAATATTTTTCCCTAAAACTGGAACTAATTTCCAAGATTTTATGAGCTCAATTGTTTCTTCTAATTCTCCTTTGAGCATTCGCTTTGCAGGAGCTACTATTGCTATTTTATCCCCTTCTTTTAAAAAATCAGGCTGAATCATTTTACAAATTTTCATCAAAGGTAAACACAAAAAAAAGACGAACTATAAAAGTTCGTCTTTTTATTATTTATAAAATTTATCTTAGAAATTATATGTAACACCTGCATTCCAAGTTCTACCTAATCCCCAGAAGTAACCATAACCATCTTTACGAGATAAGTATTGATCATTGAATAAGTTTTTAATGTTACCTCTGAATCTAATTTTTTGAGAACCAAATTTAAATTCATAGGTTGCACCTAAATCAACAATTGCATATGGTCTTAAAGGAACATTTAAATAATCATTGCCTTTAAGTTCTGATTTTACAATATCAACTACATTTACATTTTCATATAGTCTCGCGAAATAGTTGAAATCAGTATCAAAAGATAATCCTTTAGCTACATTTACTTTCGTACCCATACCAAATGTAAATTGTGCAGCATTACCAACTTTTACACCATCTAAATTAACAGGTTTATTGTCAATAACAATTGAGCTACTATTTTGATCTTGGATTCTATAATTAGCATTACCATCATATTTCCAATCTCCATATGAAGCATATCCTCTAATAGTCCAATCTCTATTAACTTTTGTATTAAAATCTATTTCTATACCTTTATGTAATTGAGTAATTCCTGTTAATAAGAAACGTACATCTTGTTGAACAAAATCCTCACCAACATAGTATCCATTTGCTGTATAAGAATCTGCACGATTTTCCCACTTAGTATAATAAGCATTAATATTAACATTTAAGTTTCGAGTCATATATTTATATCCAGCCTCTAAACCTAAGATCTCTTCGTTATCAATTGCTGGATCGATGAAACTAACTGTATTTTGCATAAAAACATTATCTAAGAATGCTTGACGAGAATATTTACCAGCGTTAACAAAAATTTTGTTTTCTTGAGTAATATTCAATGCTATACCTCCTTTAATGTTCCATCCAGTTTTATTGCGAACTTTAGATTTTGCCTCTCCATTTTTATAAGAAACAACTCCACTAACAACATCTTTGTGGTCAGCGTTATAATTCCAACGGTCAAATTTTTGGTAAGACTGATTAGAAATAGCTCCTTGAACAAAAGCAGAGAAGATGTCATTAGAATACTCTACTTGTCCAAAACCACCTTGATAGTTAATTTTTTCCGAGTTATCGTAATTTACACGATCTTCTTTATCAGCTGAATTAAATAAAGAAGCCCATGGTTTCGCTTTATATGTATTAGTTATTAAATTGTTTGATCTATTTTTGTTATTTTCTTGACGACCATTCAATCCTAAATAATTTACAACCTGCTGGAAGTGATCACCTTCATAGAAACGCACATCTGCTCCTACGTTAAAAGCCCAACCTGTTTTTGTATCATAGTTGAAGTTTGTTACTCCTCCGTACCATAAATGATTATTAACAGAAGCTCTCAAAACCATCCCTTTAGAAGATGATGAAGATGTTCCTGAACCAATACCTCCAGCAATAGTTTTATTATATCTTTCAACCTCATTCCAGTTAATAGCCCCGTCTTGAGTAAATACATTATAGCCATCTTGAGATAAACTAAATAATCCTCTACCTAAATTACCTGTTCCTCCACCACGTCCCATAGACGCATATAAAACTGTAGATAAAGATGCATTTTCATTAATTGTCCAATCCCAGTTTAAATTTGTTACTGGTTTGTGGTAATAATTTGTTCTTAACGATAATGGTTCTCCATTGTAAAAACCATAGTTAGAATTACCTTTACGACCAGTCATATCATAACCTGGAGTGTTTACAGATCCATTTTTATTATAAGTTGTCGTTAAAGGCTTAGAGTAATTTTGATCATGCTCTTGTGGTGCTCCAAATAACATCCAGTTGAATTGGTGACGATCATTTGGTTTGTACCCAACAGACACAAAATATGATTGTCCTTCTCCTCCTGTTCCACGTGCATATTTACGATGAGCAGTCCAATAATCTAATAAAATAGAAGCTCCCCATTTACCTTTCATTCCTGTATTATACCCTACAGTCGCTTTTTGGTAAGAGTCATTTCCAGCTACATAACGAACAAATCCTCCTTGTCTTAATTCGGTTGCTTTTGTTACAATATTAACTGTTCCACCTACTGAAGAAATAGCTAATTTAGAAGAACCCAAACCACGTTGAACGTCAATAACGTTTGCAACATCAGTCATAGAAGACCAGTTTGACCAATATACATTACCATCTTCCATACCATTTATTGGCTGTCCGTTTAATAAGTAAGCTGTATTTGACTGATCGAAACCACGTAAAAACATTTTAGCATCTCCAAATCCAGAAGCTTGGTCAGCCACATAAACAGACGGAGAATTTTTCATGATTTCAGGAAATTCAACATTACCAACTGCTTTATCTTGAATTTCTTCTCTTGTGATAATTGTATTAGCAACTGGTGTTTTACGATTTTCCGCAACATCAATAACTCCTTTACCAATGATTAATGTTTCTCCTAAAGATACGTTTTCGTCCTGTTCAACCTTTGTAGAATCTGTTGGTTCAACAACTTGGGCGAAAGATAATGATGCCATTAAGGCAAAAGCTCCTACAAGTAAAAGCTTAGTTGAGTTTAACCTCATCTTTTGAAATAGTTTAAAAGTTTACTTTCGCAAAGTTCTACACTTTAAATGAGATTATTGTTAAATTATGGTAAATTTTTAAACTTTTCTTGAATAACTTAAATATTAATTATCATATCAATAAAATCCCCCCTTAAAAACAAACAATAAACTAAATTACATGAAAAAAAATTGAAGATTTTTAAATATTTTTAAACATTTAATCAAAATTTAACATAATAAAAACATTAAAAATTAACATTTTTTTCTTGTTTTAGATTGTTATTTTTCATTTTAAAAAGAGAAAAGTAATTAAAATTTCACTATTTAGAATCAGTATTAATAAAATATTATCCAATAACTTTTTTATTTATAAGCTGATACTAATAAATTTTCAAAATAAATTATTCAAATACAATATAGCTAACGTTAAAATCTATTATTTAGTATTCTTACTACAACAAAAAAATTAAAATGTTAAAGAAATCAAGCCTTAACAGCTTTTAAACTCAAGTCAAAGTTGGGAGCGGAATGAATAATCGCACCAGAAGAAATAAAATCAACACCCGTTTCGGCAATTGCTCGAACAGATTCTTTTGTAATTCCGCCCGAAGCTTCCGTTTTTATTCGCCCATTTATATATTGAACCGCTTCTTTCATCGTTTCAAGATCAAAATTATCCAACATAATAAAATCTACATTTGCATCCAAAGCTTCTTTTACCTCATCCATATTACGCGTTTCCACTTCTATTTTTAAATGTAAATGATGTTTTGACAAATAATCTTTGGTTTGCGCAACCGCTTTTGTAATATTTCCACAAAAATCGACATGATTATCTTTTAACATCACCATATCGTATAAACCAAAACGATGATTCTCTGCTCCTCCAATTTTAACTGCCCATTTTTCGATCATTCGGAAATTAGGTGTTGTTTTTCGTGTATCCAAAATTTTGGCATTTGTACCGCTTACCAATTCCATCATTTCGTGCGCATAAGTTGCAATTCCAGACATTCTCTGCATACAATTCAACGCTAATCGTTCGCAAGTTAAAATTGATTGTGAAGATCCTTTTACTTTGAAAGCAACATCTCCAAATTGTACTTTATCGCCATCATTTATATATTGTTCTATTTTTAAAGATGGATCAAACGTATCAAAAATAATTTTCGCTAATTCAATTCCAGCAATTATTCCGTTATCTTTCACTTTCAGTTCCGCTTCTTGAATTGCATCATACGGAACCGACGCTAACGTTGAATGGTCGCCATCGCCAACGTCTTCTAAAAAAGCTTGACGAATAAAAAGTTGTAATTTTTCTTGTGTGATATATGGAGGAAAATTCATTATCTATATGTTAAGGATGCAAATTTTGATTGATTAAATTCTTTCTTGGTTTTGTATTCGTAATACTCGGCCCAAGTACCATTTTCTTCGCGCACAACCGTAATCAACACTTGTACTGAAGGATCATTTTCGAAGAAATTTTTGATCTGAAGTTTATATTCTTTGTCATCAATTTTACCTTTTGTAATATCTATTGCTCCAGATTTGAAAGCCGCATCAAAAGCGGTTGCATAAGGATCGATAGAAGCCATTTCGAAAAGATTAGAAAACTTTCCTAAATAATATTCCCGACTTCCGTTATTACCAAAAGTTGTTAAATTAAATTCTTTATCAATTCTTACTTCAATCGTTTCTTCATCAGTTTTTAAAGTAAACAATACACGATTTTCCGAAGGGAACTTCTCAAAATCATTATTTTTTTCTGCCGATTCGTAACGTAAAGGCATTGTATATTTCATTGCAACTGCTTTTCCATCAACTCCTTTTGCAGGAGTTATTTTTAGATTAGCTCGCTCCATTTTATTATTCAACAAAACTAAACTAGACAATGCTACACTATTAAAAATTGGATTCGAACCATCAGTCGAGACATCTCCAAAATTACCATCTTCATTAATTTTAAAACCTAATTTAGATTGAGCAGTTTCGATATGAAGATAATCAGCAATATTAGAAAAGAATGAAATTTGAGTTTGAATATCTTGATTCAAATTTTTGTTCATACATGCTTGTAGCTCGCTATTTTCTTTTAAATTTTCACAACCAAAATACACAACCGCTTTCTTGGATTCTTTACCAGAAGTCAAACTTACGTTTTGTTTTTCTTTCGAATTTTGAGCAAAAGAAAAACTCATTGCAAAACATGTAACGAACAGATATAACTTCTTCATTAATTAAAATCTTTGTTGTAAAAAGTTCCTCGATTTTCTTTTTGATTGATACTTTGCTCAATGATTAAATGTGCGACATCAACCAAATTTCGAAGTTCTAAAATTTTAGGTGAAACAATCGTAAAATAATAAATTTCGTTGACCATTATCTCAATTTCATTGATACGATTTTGTGCAATTTGCAAACGATTATCGCTTCGTACAATTCCGACCAATTCGCTCATCATCGCTTGTAATTGTTTGCGTAAATAAGAAATCAATACTAATTCTTCTTGCACTTTCATGCCTTCTTCGTTCCATTCTGGAAACTCAAAATTATAAATCGAAAATTGATTATCATTTAATAAATCGACCGTTTTTAACGCTGCACGATGACCAAAAACCATCGCTTCTAACAACGAATTCGAAGCCAAACGATTTGCACCATGTAAACCCGTATTAGAACATTCGCCAACCGCAAACAAATTCTCGATAGATGTTTTTCCTTCTAAATCGACGTCAATTCCACCACACAAATAATGCGAAGCAGGAACAACCGGAACCAATTCGGTAAACATATCGTAGCCTTCGGATTTACATTTTTCGTAAATATTAGGGAAATGTTCCAAGAATTTTTCTTTCTCTAAGTGTCGACAATCAATATAAACATAATCATCTCCGCGCAATTTCATTTCATTATCAATCGCACGCGCCACAATATCACGAGAAGCCAATTCTTCACGTTCATCATATTTGTGCATAAACAACTGGCCATCTTTCGTACGCAACTTCGCACCAAAACCACGAACTGCTTCCGAAATCAGAAATAACTGTCCATCAAATTCGCTGTAAAAAGCCGTTGGATGAAACTGAATAAATTGCATTCCCGAAACGGTTGCTTTTGCACGTCGAGCCAACCCAATTCCATCTCCTGTTGCAATAATTGGATTCGTCGTATTTTTATAAACATGACCAACTCCGCCTGTTGCTAACAAAGTTACTTTGGCTAAATGTTGTTCAACTTTATCTGTATTCAAATCTAAAATATATGCACCAAAACATGTTGTTTTCTGTGCTATATCACGATTCAAATGATGTTCTGTAATCAAATCTACTACAAAATGATGCGTAAAAACCTGAATATTTGGATATTCTTTGATCGCTTCTAACATCGCGCGCTCAATCTCCCAACCTGTCACATCTTTATGATGAACAATTCTGTTTTCGGTATGTCCACCTTCACGACCAAGGTCATAAATTCCTTCGTTATTTTTATCAAAACGAACGCCCCAATCTATAATTTCATTGATACGTTCTGGTGCTTCTTTTACGACAACCTCAACCGCTTCTAACTTACACAAACCATCTCCTGCACGAAGCGTATCTTCGATATGTTTCTCGAAACTATCTTTCTCGAAATCGCTCACAACAGCTACTCCGCCTTGCGCATATTTCGTATTGGTTTCGTCTTTATTTGCTTTGGTTACAATGGTAATTTTCGCATCAGGATTTCGAATCGCGATTTTCAACGCATACGAAAGTCCAGCAATTCCAGAACCAATGACTAATACATCTTGAATAGCCATTATTTGATTTTTTCTGATAAATCTAACATTCTATTAATTGCAGCTAACGCTTTAACTCGCAATTCTTCTTCTATTTGAATTTCTGGCAATTCATATTTCATGCACAGATATAATTTTTCTAATGTTGATAATTTCATGTAAAAACATTCAGAACAATTACACGATTCATCTTGAACTAATGCTGGAATTAATGTTTTATTCGGAGCAAGTTTTTGCATTTCGTGTAAAATTCCTTCTTCCGTTGCCACAATAAATTCTTGTGCATCATTTTCTACCACATAATCTAATAAACGAGAAGTTGAACCAATAAAATGTGCGAATTTCAATAAATCTTCTTGCGCTTCTGGATGCGCAATTAATTTTGCATTTGGATGATCAGCCATTTGTTGTGCAATTCTTTCCAAAGAAAAAGCTTCGTGCACGATACAAGCTCCGTCCCACAAAATCATTTTACGATTACAAACTTGATTTAAGTATCGACCTAAATTACGATCTGGCGCAAAAATAATTTCTTGATCTTCTGGCAACGAATTAATAATCGCTTCCGCATTAGAAGAAGTAACAATAATATCTGATTCCGCTTTAACACCCGCATCACAATTGATATAACTCACGACAATCGCATTTGGATGTTGCTCACGCAAACCACGTAAACCTTCTGCCGAACAAGAATCTGCTAAAGAACAACCCGCTTTTGTATCGGGTAAAACAACTTTTTTAGAAGGGTTCAAAATCTTTGCAGCTTCTGCCATAAAATGAACACCACAAAAAACAATCATATCAGCTTCAGTTTTTGCAGCAGCACGCGCCAATTGTAACGAATCACCTAAATAATCTGCTAAATCCTGAATTTCTCCTGACTGATAATAATGCGCCAAAATCATTGCATTTTTCTCTTTGCGTAATTTATTGATTTCCGCAATTAAATCAGTTCCTTTTGGAATTTCAACATCCAAATAACCTTTATAATCTAACTTTTCTATCGCTTGTTCTAATGTATTCATTTGTGAGTGATTTTATTTTATACCTAATTGCTTTTTCACTTCTTTTGACAACGCATCTTTGTGCACTGTAAAAGCAATTGATTTCATTCTGAAAAATGGTTTCGACATATAAATGTGTCCATTATTTCCTAAATCTGTTGTTCCCCAAGAATTTTTTACATCATAATATTGATTTCCCAATTGATCTTTCAAAATTCCTGTAATATGCATTAAATGGTCATCTTCTGTCGAATAATCTTCAAAAGCAGCTTGACGCTCATCAGCAGAAACCCATTTTTCAGGTAAAATCTGAACAAAATAATCTGATTCTAAACCTTCTGAAGGCCAAATTGCCATTCCATACTTTTTAGAAAATGTTTTTTCAGAAACATCTGTATCAAAAGCCGCTGTATATCCTTTATATAACGCTTCGTCCAAGACTTTCATGTATTCATCTAATGGTAAATTATAATATGAACCATTTGAAAAATTATCTGGCACTTGCAAAATAAATTGTGAATAATAAGGCGCTTGCTGAAAAGATGTCAAGGTTACATAATCATCAGGATTTATTTTCAAGGCTTTTGCAAATTCTTGTGGTGTATATTCTTTTCCTTCGAACTTGAATTTTGTTGGAGGAACACCTAATTTATCATTCAATTTTTGATCAAATTTTGATTTCCAATCTGCTGTTAAATATTTTTTAGGATTTTTTACAATCGAATCTAATCCAACTTTCAAATCTTTTACCAATATTTCGTGGTTATGCTTCACATCTGTTCCATTCGCAAAACCTGCATAAACTTCGTTTGGAACTAATCCATTTTTACGAACCGAATTTAAAACATCATGCGACAAACCTCCTTGACTAAACTGTGCTTTTCCTTGACGGTAAACATAATTGTATGCTTTTTCTGGATAAGTATATCGTACATTGTACATTTCCGACAAATCGACATCTTTTCCTGTCAATCGTTTTACTTCTGATTCTAAAAAAGAAGTTGTAGAAAATGACCAACAAGTTCCCGTTTTTCCTTGCGAAATAATTGGAAGCGCAGTGTTGTTAACTAATTCTGTAAATTTGAAAGGCGTTTCTTGTGCCGAAACCAACATACTTACAAAAGCAATGCTGGCAACTATATATTTTTTCATTTGTGTTTTGTATAGATTTCAAAAGTAAAGTTATTTTATGAAGTTTTATTATAAAATGTAGAACGAAAACTTCTTTTCTGAATTACATAAAAATTATATTTTTACGTAAATATTTAATTCTTATAAATGAAAGAATATATTAGTAGAAAATATAATAGTTTTTATAATGTGCTTATTATAATTGTTTTAAACATATTAATTCTATTTACTTCAGTAATTATTTTCACTTATTTAGACGAAATAATTGCAAAAAATAAATATGATGTCTTGATTTTTTGTATTTCATTTATACTAATTTTATGTGTTTTTATTCGGATTAATTATCAGATTAATGAAATAGTGTTAGATAATAACATTAACCAACTTACAATTAAAAAGGTATTTTCAAAAAAAACATTTAATCTTAATGAAGTTCAAGAAATTAATCAATTTGTACTTCCATATTTAAATTATATCAAAATAAATAACAAAAAGTTCTTTTTTATATCAAGAGCTATTGATCCTTTTGGTGATAATTTTACATTTAATAGCGAAGAAGATTTAGAAAACATAAGATGCACTATTGATTCAATAAAAAATAACATTAATTAAAAATTTTCATTTATTTTAAATACATAATATTTCACTTTTAGAACAAATTATAAATCAAATTAGTATAAATATTCAATTTTTATACATCTAAAAATTAATTTCCCTTAAAATGCCATAAATGACTCAAAAACCTATTAACTTTGCTCAAACATTACACAGATGCAACCAAGAGAAGATTTTTTATTGAAAGCTTACGAGCTGGGAATTATAAAATTTGGAAATTTTACTTTAAAAAGTGGTATAGAATCTCCTTTCTATGTCGATTTAAGACCTTTAGCTTCGAGTCCACAATTACTAAAAACTTTAGCAAATAACTTATTAGATTTAGTTGAAGATGTAGAATACGACTTGATTTGTGGTGTGCCTTATGCAGCTTTGCCAATGGCGACTACAATGAGTTTAACATCGAATATTCCTTTGATTATCAAACGTAAAGAAAACAAAGGTTACGGTACTAAACGTATGGTAGAAGGTGTTTTTACGGAAGGACAATCTTGTCTTTTGGTCGAAGATGTAATTACTTCTGGACAATCTTTATTAGAAACAATTGATCAAGTTGAGCGCGAAGGTTTACGTGTAAAAGATTTGGTGGTTGTTTTAGATCGTGCGCAAGGTGGATCTGAAAAATTGAAAGAACAAGGTTACAATGTGAAAACGTTATTTACAATTCACGAGGTAATCGATATTTTACATAAATATCACCGTTTAAGTGATGATGAAGCGAAAAAAATCAAAGACTTTTTAGCTCTACCTCCAGAAGCGGTTCCTGCAAAACAACGTATTGCATTGGAAAACAAAAAAATTGTACATCCAGTTGGAAAACGTTTGGTTGAATTAGCATTGAAAAAACAATCTAACTTAATTGCTTCTGCAGATTTAATTACTTCTGAAGAAATTACAGATTTCGCTAAAAAGGTTGGTGATCATATTGTTGCGTTAAAATTACATTCAGATATTATTCAAGATTTTTCGGATAACTTAATTGTTGAGTTGAAAAAAATCGCACGTGAAAAAGAATTCTTATTATTCGAAGATCGCAAGTTTGGAGATATTGGAAATACGCAAGAATTACAATTTAAGAAATCGATTTACAAAATTTCTGATTGGGCAGATTTAGTAACTGTTCATCCAATTGGAGGTTTAGAATCATTAAAAGTTTTCGAAAATACCGGAGTTATCACAATTGTTGAAATGTCTTCGAAAGGAACATTGACTGATGATTATTACTTTACAAAAGCAATTAATGTTTCGGAACAATCTGGAAATGTTTTAGGAGCTGTTGCACAACGCCAAATTCCTGATAACTTGTTATTGTTTACGCCTGGTGTTAATATTTCTTCGACTGGAGATAGCAAAGGACAACAGTATAATACGCCAGAATTAGTTTTCAAAAATTACCACACAGACTTTATGATTGTTGGTCGTGGAATTTACAAAGCTGCTGATGTAAAAACTGCGGCAAAAGAATACCAAACGTTAGGTTGGGTTTCTTACCTACAAAGTTTGAATGACTAAGATTTAGATAAATTTCAAAAATATAAAAGCAAGCTATTTCAGCTTGCTTTTTGTTTTTTATTTGGTAAGAAATCTACTTCAATATAAATTTATGCGAAACACTATTTCCATTATCATCTTGAATTGTTGCGACATAAAATCCTGCTGATAAGTTAGAAAGATTTACACTTCCATTAGAATTTTCAGTATTTATCGTTTTAATCATTCGTCCTGTTGCATCAATAATTTTAATCGAAATTTGAGACTCAAAATTTAATTGATAATTCAATGTTTTGTTTGAAATATAAATTTTAGATGAATTTCTATCAACATCATTTGTCCCTAAAGTTGATGTTTTAGCAGCTTCAACCACATATTCGATTCCTAATTTTGTAAACTTCGTAGCATGCGTAGAGGTTTTCCCAAGAGTTGCATATGTATCATTTACAGAATGAATGTATGGATTGCTATCTTGCATTTTAGCCTCGAAAGGTAAAGTTGCCGCAAAACCATTATCCGACCAACTAAAATGATCTGAACATCCGTATCCACATTGTGAAGTATCATACGTGAATTGATGTAAACCAGTTTTGTTGTATTCGTCCATCAATTGCATCAAAAACGAATTGAGATTTGCATCACAATAAGCATCCGTCATCAAAATAACATCTTTCGTAGAACCTTTGTAATTCGTCATATCAAATTGTACATAACCTATTACATTTTTATTCTCCGAAGCGTATTTCTGCGCAATTTCTTTCGATCCTACTAAACCTATTTCTTCTGCTGCGTAAGCCATAATTTCGGTAGTTCGTTGCGGTTTGAAATTATTTTTTAACAACACACGCAAAACTTCGGTGATTGTTGCAATTCCAGATGCATTATCATCTGCTCCTGGTGCAAAAGTTTGATTTGCATTCCAACCAACAGTCGAATCGGCATGACCTCCAATAATCACAAATTCATCTTTCTTTTCAATTCCATTAAAAGTCAAAATCAACGACTTCATTGGCGTATTCACATGATCAACGATTCTTACAAATACGTCAGTTCGTCCTGCATCAGCAATCATTTTCACCCAAACTTCTTTCAATTTAAGAACCGCATTATTTGCTTCTTGTCGTGTATGATAACGCGTTTTGAAATCTTCTAACATCAAAATTGTTTTCTCAATTTCTTTGACATCAACATCATTCAATGCCGTAGTTATAAAAGCTTGTTCTGATATTGTATAATTGAAAGGTGCTTTTTTCTGAGATGGCTTTTCTTGAAGTGATTCTAGTGCATCTTCTTTCGAATTTCTAAAAATATAAGCATGTCCATGCGCAAATTTTCCATGTAAACTTTCAGCAATTTCTGGATGAAAATAAATAGCAGAAAAATTATTTTTTGAAGAAATTATTTCAATAGAATCCGCATGATTTTTTTGTAAAAAAGCGGCATTCTCAGTCTCCATTGTCGCAAAAATGAAGTTTTCTCTGGTTTGCGCAAAAGAATAAAGCCCATTCAATAAAAATGTGGTAAGTAGTAAAAGTTTAGTTTTCATAAAAAATCATATTAGTGTAAAACAAATATATGATTAATAATGATTTATCGTATTTATCAAAACAAAAAAATCCATCTTTCGATGGATTTTTTTATTAATATTTTAATTGAAATTTTATATAGGTAATCTTTTTACCTTCTTCCAAAAATTTCGATTCATAATATGTTTGTACAGCTGTTACAATTTCTGGAATATCTGAATGATCTGGGTGATAAACATCGTGTGTAGAACGAATAACTTCGTGTCCTTCGATGTGAATAACACCATGTGTATATCCGTGTAAAAATTCAGAGTCCGTTTTTAAATTAACTGTTCCTTCAGGTTTTAAGATGGTATTGTAACGTCTCAAAAATTCAGGATCTGTTAAACGATGTTTTGTTCTTCTGTATTTGATTTGTGGATCTGGGAAAGTAATCCAAATTTCGCTCACTTCATTTTCTGCAAAAAGATGATCGATAATTTCGATTTGAGTTCGAAGAAATCCAGCATTTTCAATTCCTTCATCCAAACAAGTCTTAGCACCACGCCAAAATCTTGATCCTTTAATATCTACTCCGATAAAATTACGATCCTTGTCACGACGCGCCATTGCAACTGTATATTCTCCTTTTCCGCACCCAAGTTCTAACACAATTGGTTTGTCGTTCTTGAAAAATTCTTTGTTCCAATTTCCTTTTAATGCAAACTCGTTAATTGCCTCTTCTCGTGTTGGTTGAACAACATTCTGAAAAGTTTTATTTTCGTTAAATCTTCTGATTTTATCTTTTCCCATTTCGGATATATTTTGCGCGAAATTACGAGATTTTGATTAATCTAAAAAACTGTTCTGAAAACACATAAATATCATCAAATAGTATTTATGTAAAAAGGTTTGTTATTTTTGTATTGAAAAACTAAAATTAGAAAAATGGATTTTATCAAACAATTTCATAGTGGCTGGGCTTATCTTGTGATTTTGATGGGCGTTATCTTTGTGATTTCAACATTAATTTATGCGATTTCTAAAAAAGATACAAACGCAACAATAAAAAAAATCGGGTTATTTACAACCATTACTTTTCACGTTCAATTATTACTTGGATTAGTAAATTTAATAAAATTGGCTGTTGATGTTTCTGGGGCAGAAAACATTATGAAAAACGATATTTTAAGATTTAAGTTGATGGAACATCCATTAATTATGATTTCTGCTGTTATTTTTATGACGATTGCAAATGCAAAACTAAAACGCTCTATAACTGTACCAATGAGCGTCCCTATTTTTGCAATAGTTTCATTTCTATTAGTAGCTTTAGGAGTTTTCTTTTTATACCAAAATCAACTTTGGTTAGTTTAAAAATTAGAATAATTTCACTAAAAAGAGTATTAATAACTTAATACTCTTTTTATATTTTTATGTGATTTATAATTTTTTTATTCTAATTTCGTTATTAACAAGTCGCTAAAGCTTTCTTTTAAATTTTAAGAATCTTTGGCACTCGATTTGAAATAGACTTGTACAAACTAAGAAATAAAATGAAATACATAAAATATCTATTCTCTTTGCTTTTGGTTTTAGTAACTTTTAACCTAAACGCTCAAGATTTTCATACAGCAAATATCAAGGTTGATTACGAACAAGAAACTGGAACTTTAAATATCACTGCGCGTACATTTACCAATCAGTTGGAAAAAGCAGTTGGTGCTGATGTTTCAAACAAATCTAACTTCGAAAACAAGTTGAAAGCGTATGTAAATAGTAAAGTTGATGTAAAAGTAAATGGTAAAGCTTTGGGAACTTCTTATTATGGTTATCAGGTAAATGATAAATCGACACGAGTTTTTTTTAAGTTTGATAAAATTTCTAATATCAGCTCGATAGAACTAAAAGTAGCTTTGTTGACAGATATTTTTAATGATCAACAAAACATTGTAACTTTTGATGTCAAAAATAAAAAAGACACAAAAGTATTAACAGGAAATAACGACACCGTAAAGATGTCTTTCTAATAAAGCAAAAGCCTTCCGAAATCGGAAGGCTTTTTTATTTCAAATATGCTTAATAATTATCTCTAATAATTCGTAATAACTTTTCGTTCTCATTTCGAATCCAAGATAAATCTTTGATCGAATTATTATTCATCAAACTAAAAATTAACGTTCTTCCAGATTTCGTTTTCAAATAACCACTCAACGTTACATTATTGTTCAACGTTCCTGTTTTGGCATAAATATAAGGTTGCGCCGAATCTTTGTATCTATTTTTGATTGTTCCAGTTTTACCACCTATTGGGAAAATAGAAAACAAACGTTGCTCGGGAAATTCGTTGTACATTTTCCCCAAAACTTGAGCAAAACTTTGCGGTGTAAACAAATTATAACGCGATAATCCCGAACCGTCAAACCATTCTGGTTGTTGTTTCAAATCATTCAACAAATATCTTTTAGAAAAGGTAATCGTTTCAGAAGCGCTCAATTTTCCTGGTAAAGTACTCGAAGCTAAAATCAATAAATGTTCCGCCAAAAAATTATCGCTATTTTCCATCATTTCGCGGTAAACATCATCTGATTTCTGACTATAAAACACTTTCGGATTATTGATCATTGGCGTTTTGACCATATCAACAGGTTTACCCAAAATTTGCGACAACGATTTTTCTATCACCGTTTCATTCACTATAAAAGGAACTTTTTCTGTTCGTTTTTTATTACTGATATAAAATTTATTATCATAAAAATTCCTCGGCTCTGGCATTTCTCTAATTTCTGTTAATTCTTCAAAATATGTCGGAAATGTTTTGATTGAACTTCCATTTTTCGAAATTGAAACTAAATTTTCATGAATTGGAAATTGACTTCTTTCTGGTGCATAATCTTTTCTAAAATCGTCCCAAGTCCAACCTGGTAGAAAAGATTCTTCGTCGAAATTATTCCAATGAAAAACAATTTTAGAACCATTATTTTTCAAAAAATCTACCGCTCGTGTATTTTTATATTTTGGATGCAAAAAAGTTGGATCTCCAGTTCCTTCGATATGCAATTCGTCACCAATCAACTGATATTTGAATGCAGGGATAGAATCGTTCAACATTTTCATTGCTGTATACAACGTAAAAATTTTGGTATTTGATGCTGGAATAAAAAATTTATTCCCGTTATAATTATAGATTTCTTCTTTCGTGATTGGATCATACAAATAAAATCCTGTGAATTGAGTGGAATAGAAATCAGAATTGAGATGTTTCTCAATTAATTCGATCTGCGCAAATAGATGCACAGACGAAAAAATTGATAATATAGTAAGTAAATACTTCATTAATCTTTATTATCGAAAGGAACTGTTGGCGAATTACTATCATTCTTAATAATCATCTCTGTATGCGGATAAGGCATCGAGATATTATTATCGTCTAATGCATATTTCACCGCGCGATACAATTGCCAATAAGCCGTCCAATAATCACTATTCTTCACATAACAACGCACAGCCAAATTCACAGAACTTGCTGCAAATTCTAAAATCTCAACCGTTTTAGATTGTGTATCATCAACCAATTCATTTTTCTCTAAAACATTCAACAAAACTTCGCGCGCTTTGTCAAAATCATCATCATAAGAAATACCAACATTCACATCTAATCGACGATATTCTTTGACGGAATAATTGGTAATTGGATTATTAAACAAATTTGCATTTGGTAGCGTCACAACCTGCCCTTTTCCAGTAGCAATCACTGTATTTAATAAACTGATTGATTCGACAGTTCCTTCATTTCCTTGTGAAACAATATAATCTCCTACTTTAAACGGTTTGAAAATAATAATTAGAATTCCCGCTGCAAAATTTGACAAAGACCCTTGCAAAGCTAAACCAATTGCTAAACCAGCTCCTCCCAGTGCTGCGATTAAACCGGAAGCATCTAAACCTAATCGTGAAACAACAAACATTATCACGATCATTTTTAGAACAATATTTATAATCGGAATAAGAAAAGTACGAATAGATAGATCCACATTACGAGTAATCATACGTTTTTCAATCAATTTTTTCAATTTGCCCGCCAACCATAAACCAATTACTAACGTAAATATCGCAGAGACTAAACTCCACCCCACTTCAGACCCTTTCGTAATTAACCAGTTCGTAATATATTCTACATCTTTGATAGGTGTTGAAATCACATCTTGTAAACTATCAACCTTGTCTTGTTCTTGCATAATATTTTTTTAGTAATTCAGCGGATAAAATTAATTCCATTCTTACATCTTTTCAAAAAAATAGAAAAATTATCATTTTTTTTAACTAATTTTAATAAATCTGAATATTGGTACAATATTCGTTAAGAACAAATTACAACTAAAAAAAGACTATAATTAAAAATTAAAATCTATGAACATTATTGAATTAGTAAAAGGGTATATTACCCCAGATTTGATCTCGAAAACTTCATCAGAATTAGGTGAAAATGAATCGGGAATTTCTAAAGCAATCAATGCATTTATTCCTATTCTTTTAGGAGGTGTTTTAGAAAAAAAGAATTCTACTACAGGCTTATTTCATACCATCAAATCTTTTGGTGCTTCTCGTGGATTAGCAAATATTTCGACAGAACAAGAAACGCCAGACACGATTAAAGAATTAATCAATGTTGTTTTTGGTTCGAATGCTCAACCAATCGTTTCTAAAATTGCTGAATATGCAGGAATTTCGACAGGTTCATCTTCAAAATTATTAGACTTAACTGCGTTAACAACTTTTGGATCTATTGGAAAAGAAGCCGAATTTAACAATGTAACAGAAGCTGATTTCTTTTCATCTTTAGGAGGAATTAAAGATAAAATTTTAGGATTAATTCCGACTGGTTTAGGACTTGGAGCTTTAGGTTTAGGAACAATATTTAACGATGCGCCTAAAATTACTGAAACTATAGATGTTGCAAAAGATCATATAACTGAAACTATTACAGAAACAAGAAAAGTAGTTGATGTAGAACCAGAAGAAAAACCATATGTAGCGCCAGTTGATGCTTATGCAGAAACTCATAATAACAATGGTGGTGGAGGTTTTTGGAAATGGTTAATCCCATTAATTTTAGTTGCTTTAGCAGCCTTTTTCTTATTAAAAAAATGTAATAAGAACGAAGAAAAAACAGTTATTACAGAAGAATCTGAAATTGTGGTTGATTCATTAAATGAGGATTCTCTAAACGCTGCACCAAAAGAATTATCTGATATCGATTTAGATGGTGTTGCATTGAAAGGATATGCAAATGGATTAGAAGATCAAATTATCAAATTTATCAAAGCGCCAGATTTTGCAACAATGACAGAAGATCAATTGAAAGAAAAATGGTTCAACTTCGATAACGTTAACTTCGTTTTTGGTAAAACAGATCAATTAGAACCAGGTTCTGACATTCAATTAGATAATGTTGCTGCAATTTTGAAAAAATATCCAACTGCAAAAATTAAACTTGGAGCATACACAGATAAAGTTGGTGATGATGCGAAAAACAAAGAAATCTCTCAAAAAAGAGCAGATTACTTAAAAGCTGAATTAACAAAACGTGGTGTTGGTGCGCAAGTTATTGCTGCCGAAGGTTACGGAGAAGAATTTGCAAAAGTAGCTGAAACAGCTTCTGACACAGAAAGAGCTTCTGACCGCAAAATGTCATTACGTTTCACAAAATAATCATTTCATAAAATTTCTAAATAAGGGTAAAGACAACTTTATCCTTATTTTTTTGTTATTTTTTTCGAAACCAACTCGCAACAAGCTAAACAATTAATATCTTTGCACACTATGAAATTTTCAATCGATAAAAAAGACGAATTTTCTAAGGCAAGAGCTGGTGTTGTAGAAACCGATCATGGTAAAATCGAAACACCTATTTTTATGCCAGTTGGTACAGTTGGTACAGTAAAATCTGTTCACCAACGTGAATTAGAAGAAGATATTAAAGCCCAAATCATTCTTGGAAATACTTATCATTTGTATTTGCGTCCAGGAACTGATATTTTGCACAGAGCGGGCGGATTACATAAATTTATGAATTGGCAAAAACCAATCTTAACAGATTCTGGAGGATTCCAAGTGTATTCTTTAGCGACAAGTCGTAAAAAATCTGAAGAAGGTGTGCGTTTCAAATCGCATATCGATGGTTCTTACCACATGTTTACGCCAGAAAAATCAATGGAAATTCAACGTTATATCGGAGCTGATATTTTTATGGCTTTTGATGAATTAACAGGAATTCCAGCAAAATATCACGATGCAAAACGTGCTATGCACATGACACATCGTTGGTTGGAGCGTTGTAGAACTTGGTTAAACAATAATCCTGAATATTACGATCACAAACAAACGCTTTTCCCAATTGTACAAGGAAATGATTTCAAAGATTTGCGTCAAGAATCAGCAAAATATATTGCGGATTTCGGTGCAGAAGGAAATGCTATTGGTGGATTATCTGTTGGTGAACCAGAACCTGTGATGTACGAAATGACGGATATCGTAACAGAAATTCTTCCGCAAGATAAACCTCGTTATTTAATGGGAGTTGGAACACCTTGGAATATCATCGAATGTATTGCTTTAGGAGTTGATATGTTCGACTGTGTTATGCCAACGCGTAATGCACGTAACGCCATGTTGTTCACGTGGAATGGTGTTATGAATATGAAAAATGCAAAATGGAAAGATTGTTTTGAACCATTAGACGAAAACGGGACTAGCTATGTGGATAGTTATTACACAAAAGCCTATGTTCGTCATTTGTTCAATGCCAACGAAGCTTTAGGAAAACAAATTGCATCTGTTCATAACCTTGCGTTTTATTTAGATTTGGTAAGAGTTGCAAGACAGCATATTTTAGCAGGAGATTTCGCTCAATGGAAAGAACAAATTGTTCCACAATTAAAACAACGTCTGTAGTTTGAAAATAATTGATAAATACATCATCCGAAACTTTATCGGAACCTTTATCTTCATGGTTTTGATTTTGTCTACTATCGCTGTTATTGTCGATCTTAGTCAAAAATTAGGACGTATTAATGATAGTGGTTCTACAGCTTTTTCGGCTTTAACCCAATTTTACCCTTATTGGTCTATTTGGATTATTAACACCTTTTTACCAATTGCCGTTTTTATCACTGTGATCTATTTTACATCACGACTGACGATGCAAACCGAAATTGTAGGTGTGCTTTCGGGTGGTATTAGTTTTTATCGATTTACACTTCCATATATTTGGGTTGCTATATTTTTAGCAATTTCCGCTTTATTAGTAGGAAATGTAGTTTTACCTTGGGCAAATATTAAAAAAAATAAATACCAATATACCCATTTATTGAGTAATAACGACAAGGAAGAATATTACAAACGACAACGTATCGGTTCGCAAATTTCTCCTGATGAGTTTGTTTTTGTGGATAGTTATGACAGAACTGAAAAATTAGGAAGTTCTTTTATGTATCAAAAATTTGATTCGACTGAGTTGAAAAAACAAATCATCGCTTCAAGTTTTAATTGGAATGATAAAGATTCTACTTATGCATTAATGAGTGTTTACACACGCGAAATTAACAAGGATAAAACTGAAAAGTTAAATTACGAAGCCAATACAAATTTGAAGTTACCAGCTTCTCCTGACGAAATTTTACCAGAAGAATATGTTGCCGAAACAATGAATACCTTCGAATTAAATGAATTTATTCAGAAACAAAAAGCAAAAGGTTCTGCCAATGTAAATACATACGAAAATGAATTAAATAACCGTTTGAGCGGTCCATTTTCAACTATTATTTTGACACTTTTGGCTCTATCGCTTTCATCTAAAAAACGTCGTGGAGGAATCGGAATCAATCTTGCAGTTGGTATTTCGTTAGCGTTTGTCTACATTTTCTTCTCGCAAACAACGTCTACGTTTTCCGAAAAAGGATATGTTTCGCCACTTGTCGCCTCGTGGATACCAAACATCGTCTTCGGATTACTAACTTTGTTTTTATATTTCAGACGAGCTCGTTCATAAAATATTTCAAAAATCCAGTTTCGAAAAGAACTGGATTTTTTATTTGATATTAAACCAATTATATTTTTAATTAAAAGAATATTTTTTTTATTCAATTGATAATAAGTAACTTTAAAATATTCTAAATTAATTTCTTAGATTTAAAAAAAGTTGAAGTGTAAAACTAAAATCAATTGATATGAAAAAAAATTTACTCCTTTTATTTTTAATCCTTTCGGTTTCTATTTTTTCACAAGAAACATTAAATACAATGTTTTATAATGTGTTCAAATTTCCGAATTCACTTCCTCAAAATCGTCAATTGATCTTAAGAGATATTTTAGACGAATACAAACCAGATTTATTTATGATTTGTGAATTAGTAACAGAAAATGGCGCTGATTTAATCTTAAATACATCTTTGCAAAATCAACCTGATAAATTTGCTCGCGCACTTTTTGTGGCTGATACAACGAAATTAGATGATCCGTTACAAACAATGGTTTTTTATAATACACGTAAATTGACGTTGGTTAATCAACAAAAAATCCCAACAGTTTATCGCGACATCAATCAATATTCTTTTCAATTAAATATTACTTCAAACGATCCCATTCATTTAGAAGTTTTTGTTGCGCATCTAAAATCAAGTACAGGACCTGCAAATCGTCAAATGCGTTTGGAAATGGTGCAAGAAGTCACAAAATCCTTGAAAAAATTAACGCAACCTAATACATATGTTCTTTTTGCTGGAGATTTTAATTTTTATAATTCATCAGAACCAGCTTATCAAGAAATTATCAATCCGGCAAATGCTATTTTGATGATTGATCCATTAAATGCACTTGGAAATTGGCAAGACAATCCAGCTTTTAGTTATTTACATACACAAAGTACACGCGTTTCTAACATAGGTTTTGGAAGCGGAACTAATGCAGGGGCAAGTGGCGGTTTGGACGATCGCTTTGATTTTATTGTGATGAGTGAAAATTTCAAAAACAGCTCACGTTTTTCTTTTATAAACGATAGTTATAAAGCGTATGGAAATAATGGAGATTGTTTGAATAAAGACGTTAAAGATCCTGATTGTACGGGCATTTACTCTCAAACTCTACGAACTAATTTGTACAATATGAGTGATCATTTACCTGTTGTCATGCAATTTAAAATTCATGAGAATTTGAGCACAAAATCAATTGAATCAAAACCTTTTATCTGGTTAAAATCAGCAAATATTACGAATGATAAAATTATAATTGGTATTGATAAAACACAATTAAATACTCAAAATAATATACTTTTCATTTACAATTCAGTTGGACAAAGTGTACAATCGGTTCGTATTAATAATCAATCAAATATAACGATTGATTGTCAAAGCTTAGCTTCTGGAATTTATTATATAAAAACAAAAGAATCGAACGAAATTTTAAAGTTTATAAAAAAATAATATTTTTATAAACAATAAATCCAATATGAAATATTTTATTCTGATACTTTTTACATTTCTCTTATTTAATTCTTGTGAAAATGAACAGATAATTCACTCTAATTTAATTAAAGAAAGTGAAAAATTTTTCGAAAAAAGAAATATAAATTCTAAAGATTTTAAAACCCTATTTTATATCAAAAAAGGTGATGATTATGCTCATTATGTTTTAAAATATTATAAAGTACCCGTTGTGCATTTTAAATAATTTGAGTTTTTA